>QNAY01000298.1 GCA_003645605.1 Thermodesulfobacteriota bacterium | reverse complement strand
GCTATTTCGACCATGTGACTGATAAAGGCGTAATCACCCCGGCTCTTTGGGGGAACCCCTCGCCAGAAGCGATTGAACCGGTCGTGACTTGCGTTTTCATGACCCCACTTATCCAGGGAGAACGGAGGATTGGCAACCACGATATTGAACCGCATCAGTTCGTCGTTCTCGATTAACTTGGGGTTGTTGATGGTGTCGCACCATTCAATGCGGGCGGAATCCATCCCGTGTAGGAACATGTTCATCCGGCAAAGAGACCAGGTAGAACCGTTGGACTCCTGCCCGAAAAGGGCGAAGTTCTTGCTGCCAACTTCCTGGCCTACCTTGATGAGGAGTGACCCTGATCCGCAGGCGGGATCACAGATGCGGTCCCCGTCTTTTGGAGCGAGCAACTTGGCGAGGAGAGTAGAAACTTCGGGCGGGGTGTAGAACTCACCAGCCTTCTTGCCCGCTCCAGCTGCAAAACGGGCGATCAGATATTCATAAACATCTCCGATCACATCACGATTGCCTATGCGTGAAGGACGGAGATCAAGACGATCGTCGGCAAAATCCTCAAGAAGATTTTTCAGGCGGCGGTTGCGTTCCTTGGTCTGTCCCAGGGCAGGTTCGCTGTTGAAGTCAATATTGCGAAACACATTTTCAAGTTTTGACTTATTGGCATCTTCGATTTTTTCAAGGGCGATATTGATGATCTCGCCGATATTGGGCTCGTCTCGCTTGCTGTAGAGGAAATCAAAGTCCGATTCCGGAGGCACCACAAAGCGTTCCCGGGCCAGTGCTCTCTCCACTCGGGCCATATCACCATTATATTTTTTCTCGTATTCTTCCTTTTTGTCCTTCCAAAGATCACTCATATACTTAATGAAGAGCATGGTAAGGATGTAATTCTTGTATTCCGACGGATCGACTGCGCCCCTAAATGTATCGCATGCCCGCCAGACAACATCATTGATTTCTTTCTTGGAAACATGAGGACCCATTGTTTATCTCTCCTGTTCTTGGATTGCTTTTATACAAACTGCTTTGACAAGCCGCGATCGCAGCGAAGAAAGCCTGTCCAAAAGGAATTGCTCGTGCTTGGCGAGCGTTACGATCTTTACCACTTTTTTCTGAACAGAAAGTGGCGGGATCTGGACTTGTAGGCGGGAAAGTGTGCTCTTAGAAATAAAAGACATCCCGGCCCCACGTGCCTGTGACTGAAAGTAAGCTTGCGCTTTCGATTGATTCAGCCACCACGCCAGATATTGCGGGAGCAGGTTTTCGTTTTTCGTGCGAAGAATGTAGAAAGAACCTGCGGCAAGGGTATCCTTCAGGTCGTCTTCAATGCAGTAGGCAAAATGCACTACGCCACGAGCCTGAAAAAGTATATCTCCTTTACGAACAGAGTAAATTTCAGGTTTTCGCTCAGGAAAAAAGACAGTCAGGTTCTCGGATCGTAAACGATGGAAAGAATCGAAATTTTTGCTTTGGATTAGGCGGTGTGTGCCCCCCGCCCTCTCCTTGATCCTGGCCTTAGCCTGATATCCTACCTGGATGTCGGCAAGTGTCTTTAAAGCAGCTTTCGTCATTCAATCAACCTCATGTGGTTAGTAGCCTGTCTACTCATGCGTAAATATACATCACCACCTTTTATCTGTCAAGAAATAATCGGTACAAATGCTACCGACTGTATTCATTGAAAATGGGGCACGGATCATACGATCTCAAGAAACCGGAGTAAAGCCCATTTCCCGATTCCTGCGAGAGACTTTTGGTTCGTGTAAAACCACGTGTGCTTATTCTCTAACTCAAGTCCGATTGGGTTTTTCTGGTGCGACAAGGTGGGTGCTTGTGCAATGGCTTGATTTGAAAGGGGTTCTGCAACCGGACGAGGTCCGAAAGTGAAAGCCGAGAATTCAGAGAAAAATTCTCCGAAAGAAGCGCTTTTTCACCCGGATTTCCCGAAAAATGGGCGATTGTAAGGTGAGCCAAGTGCGACAAGAAACGCCGTAACCCCTTGCCATAAAAAAAACGAACCTTCCGATATACCGCTTGCGGCAATCAGACCGGTTCGTCAAAAATTCTAATGGTGGAGGCGGGGTCTATCGAATACCGTTTATAGCTTATTGTAATTGCTTAGAAAAGTTGATAAGTCAAAAACTTAATACCCCCGAATCTGCCCCTTATTTTTTTTGTTAGGCCATCATCTGCCTGACATTTTCGACACCTTGTACCCTCTAAAATCTCTTACGACAATCTCTTACGACAATCTTTTAGAATCTCCCATGGAGCAACACCTAACACATTGGCCATTCTGCGTACTGTTTTCATATTATGCAATGTCCCATCAAGTAAAATACCGTATACATTTTGTCTACTACAACCTAACCTTTTGGCCAATTCGACAACCGTTAAGTCTTGGTGGAGCATTATCATCTTGATTCTTGCTTTATCCAGGGTGTATCTAAGCGTTTCTACTTCTCTACCTTTTATTTTTTCCCTTTTCCTGCTCATTTTCCTGCTCCATACATGTCAACATAAACTTTGCTTTTCATAGCTTTTCATAATATCTTTACTTCATCTGTATCTTTAATCATTTCAATAAGATATAAAAAGATTTTTTTCTTACTGTCTTATGATTTTGGATTGTATTTTAAAGGGGGGGTTGTTTTCAAAGAAGAAAAATGGGTGAATCAAATATGGATTCCTACATCTTTATCAAAAGTAAAGGCCTTTTTCTTTAAAACCCTCTCAGGCGCATGAAAAAGCCGTTTTTAGGCAATGTAAGGGTTTTTGTATATAACGATATAGGTAACAGCGTTTTATTCGCTGTGTGACGATCCTCGTAAGTCGGTTACGCAATAAGTTACTGAAAGGTTGCTGGTTTGCTGGTAAATCCGGCAAATTTACCGCTTGATTTGATTTCCTATTACCACCATGTTTCATATTCGCCACCCTTGCCGCAATTGCTCCAGTTTCTTTGGCTATTTTTTTTAAAAATTGTTTTGTGAAAAAGCGAGAAAAGCGAAAAAGGTTCATTTATTTCTCCTTATTGCCTTGATAAGATTACCCAGCATTCCTGCAATCTTTTCTG
>QNAY01000297.1 GCA_003645605.1 Thermodesulfobacteriota bacterium | reverse complement strand
TCACTCAAAGAAATATTACTGGGAAATGATCCTTCAAGTCCTCGACTGGATAGTTTCAAATCCTCCAAGGACCGGGGTCAACTGGGTAACTACCATGGACGTCGCAATCAGGGCAGCCAACTGGATTGCTGCATTTGCCGTCATTCAAAGCCCTTTGCCCAGATGGTTTCTCTGGCTTCTTGTAAAAAGTCTGTACCAGCATGCTGTTCATATATCAAAAAACCTTGAGTACTCCCTCTGGCGGACCGGAAACCACTATCTTTCTGATATAGTCGGACTTCTCTCCATCTCTTCCAGCTTTTCCTTCCCTGAATCGCCCATCTGGTCATCTTTCTGTCTGCAGGAACTCGTAAAAGAAATGGGCAGAACTGTATATGCGGACGGTTGCGACTATGAGGCATCTACGAATTACCACAGGCTAGTCACCGAACTCTTCTATCATGGGACAGGCCTGGCTCTCCAGCTTGACCGCAATAAGCTCTTCCTTGGACAGGCCTCAATGCCGCCTCCGGCCCCTAAGCTCAAGCCTTTAAAACAGTCAGGGATTCTCCTTGATTCGCCCAATCTTTTTCCTGAGTGGTACTTTGGTCGTCTAAAAAAGATGGCCGCATATGTCGAGTACCTTTGTATGCCGGATGGGAATACTCCCAGCTTTGGTGACATGTGTAACGGCCGATTTATGAAACTTGCGCCTGTTGCTTATAGAGACGAGGAAGGCTTTATTGAGAACTTCAGAGACCATCGGCATATTCTTGGACTTGCTTCAGGCCTCTTCCCTGGGGATTTTTCGTCAGGAGAATTTTACCAATTTGACGGTAAATTTGTGTTTGGCCGGACAGGGTTTTCTTGTCGTGAGGCAGGTGTCTCCGGCCCTGCGCCGGACAAGGCAGTCGTATCTCCGGTTTCTCTGCCCTTTCCGGACTCGGGAGTGTTTGTCCTGAATGCTCCCGGACTGTGGCTTGCCCTGTTTAACAGTGCCACGGGCCAGAATGGTCTCGGCGGCCACAGTCACAACGATAATTTGTCTTTCGAGCTGTGGAGTAAAGACCTGCATATTTTTGACCCTGGGACATACCTGTATACTCCAGACCCGGAATCGAGAGACTCATTCCGTTCAACAGCAGCGCACTCGACATGGATGATAGACGGCGAGGAGCAATTACCACTTGACGATGGTCTTTTTAATCTGAAATCTCCGGTTATGTTCTACCCGGAAAAGAAAAACCTGGATTTGCGCCCATTTATAACGCATGCCGGCGAAAGGTCATGGACCGGAGGATTTTTTTACGGCAGCCAACAGGTCACCAGAAAAGTAGAAATCCTTGAACAGAACCAACAACCGGATATGGAAGGCTATCCCGTAGTCTGGGCAATCGTCACCGGGAACCATCTTGTCTTGTTCAGGGATTCTTTCGCCTTCCAGCACAGAGCACAGCTCACTATGTTCAGCAATGTGCCGCTTAGGGGGTTACTTCAAACATTCGCCGGGATCAGTTCCATCCATGAGGAAGTCTCCAGTTATTCTCCCGGATATGGGGATCTTAAACAATGTTACAGGACTACTCTTGTAAGGGAAATATAATAATATTGGGCGCTTTGAGCAGAATCCATTTCTGCAGCAAAATCATTCTATGACGTTTGTGTATCTCAGTACCGGAATTCTCGATTCTGTTTTCGATTCTCAGGTCTTACCAGTACTGAGGAATATGAGCAGGAAGGACTGCCGGGTTATTCATATAAGCTCGGAGCCATTTCTCTCAAAACGATCAGGAACTTGGGAGGAAAAAGCGGTTCTTATAGGCAAAGAGCCATTCGAGACAATTTATCTGAGAAAGCTTCCAGAGCTGAACCGGCTGATCCTGAACTTTGAGGCCAATCGAGTCCGCCGCCTGTTGAGCAGATATGCCGAAGGGCCTGTGGTCGTCCACGCCAGGGGGCACGTCAATGCGTGGAAGGCTTGTGCGCACAACCGTCGCTGGGCGGTTCTTGCCGACCTAAGGGGTGCTGTCTGGGACGAAAAGGCACGTACTGAACCAGCACCCTTCCAGATCCTGCGTGGCCGGTCCACAAGGGACTTTTTTCTGGGAATCGAGCAGGACGTAGTCAGGAAGGCTGACAAGACGACATGTGTTTCAAGGGCCTTCAGAGATCATCTTAAGGCCCATGCCATGTCTTCAGATATAGCCGTTATTCCCACCTTTGTCGATGATGTAAGGTTCAAGTTTAATCCTGTAGCCCGCAGAGAAATTCGCCACGCACTTGGCATTGAAAACCGGCCGACTTTTGTATTCAGTGCCGGAAGTGCCAAATGGCAGATGACTTCGGACTTGATCAAATGGTGTGCCAGGATCTCTGATCTATGGCCTGAAAGTTATTTCCTTGTGCTTTCTCTTGTGCCGGACAAAGCACATGCCCTGGCTACCAAATGGCTGCGTCCCGGGTGCTTTCTTGTTAAAAGAGTGCCATATACCGAGGTTGGGAAGTACTTGAGTGCAGCAGACATCGGCCTTCTGTTCAGGGATCGGTCATGGACAAACCGTGTTGCCGCACCTACCAAGTTCTCGGAGTATGCGTGTTCCGGCCTTCCTGTCTGTATTACCGGGGGGATAGGTGATACTGAGGAATATGTGAGGACTACCGGCTCCGGAGTAATAATTGATTCTGTAAAGGAAGTCCCGGACACAAGCGGTCTTCGCAGGCTTTTGGATATCGACCGTGAAGACTCGTCCCGGAAAGGCCTCAAAGAATACGGCAGATCTCACTGGCTAAAAGTGCTGGAAAAAGAGTATGCCCTCCTGACAACAGGGTAAAGCGTGACCCATTATGGATCGCCAAGGTATCTTCTTGATGACTTTCGAGAAATCCTCTCTGTATTCTTGATAAAATAAGAACTTCCCGATCCATGGCCGTCTGCCAAAGGCCTAAAAAGGTGAATAGGATGATAGCTGGTGGCTTAAGGCCCATGGGATGACGGGGCTGGGAAGGTTGCAAGTCCTTCCATTTGAGCGCCATTAATTAGCCTTTGGTCAAAACAGGCAAAGAGAAAGGCTTCGTTTATCCTCTCATGTGTTATAATT
>QNAY01000296.1 GCA_003645605.1 Thermodesulfobacteriota bacterium | reverse complement strand
CGGCCTCGCTCCCCGCACTTCGTTACCTCCATGCGACAGGCCGCAGCTACATGACTAATCAGAAATTATCATGGCAAACTCCTTTCAGTTTGCTAGAATGACCAGGCTTATCCTGGCGCACCGGACACACACAGACAATTTATCCGCTGGTATGTTCACCAGTGGATAAGGTTTTTTGTCTGTGTTCGTCTGTGTGTGTCGAGCGAGCATAGCGAGCGGGTGGCAAATTTTCATGCTCGGGGGTGACGAAGGCCTCGTCATAAACGTTTACTTCACTTCAGGCACTCTCAGTATTCCTGTGGGGTCAAATACCGGACGGCCGTCAATAAGAGTGAGAATAGCTTTACCCTGGAGAACTTTTCCTAGAAATGGGCTGTTGTAACTCAAGGAGTGAAGAGATTCGCGGGTTAAGGTAAAAATTGCCTCCGGATCTATGATACATATATCTGCAGAATTTCCATTTTTCAGACTTCCTTCCGGCACACTCAGAATCTTGGAGGGGGAAATGGACATGCATCTGATCATTTGAGATGCTGTAATATATCCGTCTCTTACGAGGTTCAGCGAGAGAGGAATGGCGGTTTCAAGGCCTATGATCCCGTTTGCAGCCATTTGAAACTCGCATTCCTTTTCAAGTACGCTGTGGGGGGCGTGGTCCGTGGCAATAGCATCTATAGCGCCGTCTTTCAGGCCCTCAATAACTGCCAGGCGGTCTTCCTCCGTGCGGAGGGGCGGACTCATTTTGGCAAAGGTGTTGTAACCAAACACTGCTTCTTCTGTGAGACTAAAGTAGTGGGGCGCAGTTTCTGCGGTTACCCGTACACCCCTGCTCTTGGCCCGGCGGACTATTTCAACCGAACCTTTTGTGCTCACATGGGCAATGTGGAGACGGCCCCCGGTCAACTCAGCCAGGGCTACATCCCTGAATACGGCAATTTCTTCAGTTGCTGCAGGAATCCCCTTAAGACCAAGAATAGTAGATACCCGGCCCTCATTCATTACACCTCCCCTGGAGAGGTCAAGTTCCTCTGAGTGGGATATGATAAGTGTATCAAAGTTTTGGGCATATTCAAGGGCCTGGCGCATTACCGCCGCATTTTTCACAGGCAGGCCGTCATCTGAGAAGGCTATCGCACCGGCATTGAGGAGGTCTCCGAATTCTGTCAACTGCTCCCCTTTTTGCCCCAATGTGATGGCTGCGATTGGATAGACCCTTGCCCTGGCAGAAATTTGGGCCTTTTCCAGTATAAATCTGGTGATGCCTGCAGAATCATTGACCGGCTGGGTATTGGGCATGCAGGCCACTGCTGTAAAACCACCGGCAACAGCGGCAGTTGTGCCGGATTCAATAGTCTCCTTATATTCCTCTCCGGGCTCCCGCAGATGAACATGCATATCCAACAATCCCGGCACAAGCCATTTTCCCTCCAGATCAATGACCCCGGCATCATTCGGAAGGTCAAGGGGTTCCCCGACAGCCGCTATAATTCCGTCTTTTACCAAAAGGTCGCCAGTAAAATCCATATTTTGGGATGGATCTATTATTCGTGCATTTGTAAATAGATAGGCATTCATAGGTTCAAAGTTACCTTTCTATAGGGGTTTAAAGGTTCATGTTAAAAGACGAACGTCGAACGTCCAACGTCGAATAAATTTAAGGCAGATGTGCATTTTGTGAATGAATTTTTTTGATAATTCTGGCCGAATACTCAAGCAGCCCTTTTCCCATGTCATATTTCTGTTTTTTTATTTTCTTCTATTCGATGTTCGATGTTGGATGTTCATTTTTTTCCGTTCGCTCTTTCTTCCGTTGACCTTTCGAGTTAACTCTTAACCTTCGAACCCTGAACCCTGAACCTATGAATCCTTTGTAAGAAGCAGAGATAGCAGGGCCATTCTTATCGCCACTCCGTTTGTCACCTGATCCAGGATGACAGAGCATGGCCCATCTGCCACCTCCGGCGCCATCTCTACTCCACGATTGATAGGTCCGGGGTGCATGATCAAAGCCCCTGATTTGGCCAACTTGACCTTGTCAGGGCTGAGGCCGAAGAACATTGAATACTCTCTTACAGAAGGAATAAGGCTCTGTCCCTGACGTTCCTTTTGAATCCTGAGGACTATTATTACATCCGCATCCTCTAAGGCCTCTTCCATCTTCAGGACCACTTTTGCCCCGAGGACTTCTGATTGACGTGAAGGAAGCATGGTGGCAGGTCCTGACACAACCACCTCGGCGCCCATCTTTGTAAATGCCTGTATATCCGAGTGAGCTACTCTGCTGTGAAGGATATCTCCCAGTATGGCAACTTTTAAATTATCAATATGCCCCAAGTGTTCCCTTACGGTAAAAAGGTCCAATAGGGCCTGGGAGGGATGCTCGTTCGTACCATCTCCAGCATTGATTACAGCTGAGTTAACGTATTTTGTGAGCAGGTGAGGAGTCCCTGAATTGGGGTGGCGCATGACTATGACATCAGGCTTCATTGCCTCGATGTTTCGTGCGGTATCAATAAGAGTTTCTCCTTTTACAACACTGCTGGCCTTGGCTGAAATTGACACAGTGTCTGCGCTCAAACGTTTGGCTGCCAGCTCGAATGAGAGGCGAGTCCGGGTGCTCGGTTCAAAGAAAAGATGAACTACTGTTTTGCCACGGAGCGGTGGTACCTTCTTGATTGGTCTTTCAAGGATATCCTTGAGAGACTCGGCGGTATCCAGAATGAAAATGATTTCGTCCGGTGAAAGGGTGGATATTCCTAATATGTGTCGGGCAGTGAAGCGATTCATGCCAAAAAAAAGCCTCCTTTTTTCCAAAAAGGAGGCAGTGCGCAGCGTGTATGCCAAAATATTTTGCTGCGAACAATCATTATTTTCATAATGTTGCATGTAGCACAAAGGATACTCATGAGTCAAGTAAGTCTCGTTTAAACTGAAAATAAAAATTAGATACTAAACCGGCATCCTTCATTTATTAGTTTGTGCCTGAACGAAAACCCCTCTTTTTGTCATTTCGACCGTAGGGAGAAATCTTTAATGCCTGTATTTTCAGTACGATAAGATTTCTCGCTTTGCTCGAAATGACAGTTTTGGTTAGT
>QNAY01000295.1 GCA_003645605.1 Thermodesulfobacteriota bacterium | reverse complement strand
TACCGTATCTACCTGGCATTCACTTTCAAGAGTTGATTCACCATTCTCATCAACAAATCCCATAAATCCAGCATCATTTATATTTAGTAAAACTATACTCGCCCCTGTATCGACCATAAATCCGGTTGCGTATCCATTTACTGTGCCGTTTACCAGATAGCAGTTGCAGCTTGGATCAAGGGGAACAACGACTTCAAGCCTGACCGCTGAAAAATTCTGAGGGACATACCAATCTGCTTCTCCTGCAAAGCGATATTGCCACGTACCTTCCAGATAACCGGCAGCAGTCGGCTCCAGCCTGGTTATCTTATAGAGATACTCGACGTTCCCCCAAATACTGGGCTCGACAAAGTAAATTTCATAGCCACCTGACTGTACACAACTACTTACCACCAACCGATGTCCTTGAATCGCGAAAGTATCACAAATCCGGTCTGTGCTATTGGCGTAGGTGACAGTCAAAAATGTTTGAGCAACAGGGCTGCTCCACACTCCACTGAGATTACCCCGTTCCTCATGGAGAATCATTGGATAAATTGTCCCTGTATCATCTATATATGTGTATGATTCTCCACCAAACTTTTCTGTTACTACCCATGTGCCGGTAACAGGCTGAATGTGTAACACATAGTAAAGGAGTTCCCGCCATGATTGCCAATCATTGATACCATTATTATCCTTTACTATGGCCCTGATAATCCAGTCGCCTTCCATTCCGATCAGCCGCAGGCCTCCTCCAAAGGAAATAGGAATAAACGCTTTTATATTAGGGGTTTGATCAGTTCCGGCCACATCTGTTGAAGCGTATGGAATCACCGGATCTCCAATACCCTCATCGCGACTAAAGGGTATGGCGATAGGGGTATTTTGTACATCCGCTGCGTAGAACAGGCTCTCCGCCCCTTCAACCGGATGACCCCACTGGCTGAACAGATCAAAACGCATTCCATTTTCACTGTCCCATCTATACGCAAAAACTTGGCCCGGAGCCAAACTTGGATGCTCTGCCAACACATAAAGCGGTCCGGAAATATCTTCTGTTACTGGAACATTCATGACCAGATCCAACCAATCGGTCGTGACCACTGACTTCTCAGCAGCTTCACGCAGTGCATTGACGTAGACTCGAACAGGGATAGAACGCGATCCGTCCGACAAAGTAGTAGTCACCGTCACGTTTCCATCATAAATAGTGACATTGCCCCCATAAATATTCTGATTTGCCAGGATTTGATTTATATCAACGCCGACAGTGAATGATCCACCTCCGTTGGTGTCTCTTATTATATCGTCTGCACTTCCATTTAGGGTAATCCATTGGTAGTTTTTTGATGCAATCCAACAAAAATCAATCGCTTCACTGGTACTGTTAGAGGTTACAAAACCATTAACCTGTACTGTAATTGGATCAGGATTAGTAAGCTGTTCCTGCGTAACGTAGAATTGGAGATCACCAGGTGAAACCACTAATGTTCCTTCCTTAGTAACGTTACAATCTGCGGCATTACCAATTCCGGCCCCAAAAGCTATTATAGCCACAAAATAAAGGATAGAAATTATAAATTTATCTGTCTTCATAGCGGACTCCTCTACAGCAGGCATTATCCTGCTATACCTTATCCTTATACCTTCCATAAACCTCATGTGCCCTGATCTTCAAATACCTGCTGGTTTATAATAATAGGGTCATTGACCTCTTGGATCTCTGACTCTTCATTTACTTGAGGAATAGGTATTGGCTGCACATTAGAGATAGCGGCATAATCTTCCACCGGGCTTTTGGACAAAGCGTTTGCGAGATTAATGATTAATGCCCCGGCGGCTTCTTCAACTGCTTTATCAATTTGGGTCCTTGCCGCTGGATCTGCCCACATACTTAGAGGCTCAACCTGTTTTTCCACCCGGTTCGCCCAAATAATCCGGCCATCACTTGCGTCTTGCAACGCAAGACTTATTTGAACTACTGCTTGAGGAACGTGGCCTCCCTTAGATGCCAGATATGCGGCTGATGCTCCGGCAGCACCCCATACAGCAGCATTTAATCCGGCATGATCACTATATCCGCCTTCATAGCTAACAGACTCCGTAGCAAAACGTGGGTGAGAACCACCTGTTATTGTGGTCTTTTTGCTAGGAGGTGTAAAAGGTGTTTCCGCTTGGCTACCCAACAGGGCTCCAAGACCGCCGCCAACAGCTAAATCCTGCCAAAGATCGTATTGTTCAGATTCCGCGAAACCAAATAATAACGCGGAACTCGTGTCAAAGAAAAACGGCAGGATCCCAATCTGAATTGGATTAAGAGTATTTCCATCTCTTACTTCATACTCAACAACACGTCCTCTCAAAATGTAATCAGCACCAAAACGGCGCCCTATTTGCTGTATGGTGCCGGGGTCAAGACCGACCCTTGTGAGCTCGTAGCGTTCTTTGGACTTGCCAAGCTGCTCATTCATTACGACCAGCTTCCGGATTTCTTCCTGCATGGCTTCCGACCATCCGCTACTCAATTCTTCCGTAATTAATCCGCAAGAGCTGCCGGAACGAATGGAAGGTTGCCCAACGATCCGGATAACCCCAAGATCAACCAGATATTGCACAACATCTTCTTTAAGAGGGACATAAAATCCCTTCTCAGCCAACCGGTACATCAGGGCCTCATAGATCTTGACCTGCCGGCGAAGAGAATCGTCCGGCTGAACTCCCATGGTATAATCCGCCAAAGGTAATACAACGATTTGTTTTGCCGAACTATTTTGATATTGAACAGGGGTATTGAGAGGTGCAACAGAATCTTTAACCTTTTGCCCGCAACTAACGAGACATACCATAATTGCCAATAAAAACAGTAAAATAGACCATCTGTTAAACATGACTTCCCTCCCGGAATGCCTATAGTTTCTTGTAACATTTGTATCTATCTATACTTATCGGATATATATATAATTACTTTAATTTTTTGGTAAGCGTTCACAGGGCACCGCATCTGCTTTGTTGTCGGGCACTTGAAGTACAGGGAGTACGTCTGCGTACCTGTACGCCTCGCATCTGCAGCACACTGTAAACGCTTACAGTTCGGTGGGTTGCGGTAAGTCTACTG
>QNAY01000294.1 GCA_003645605.1 Thermodesulfobacteriota bacterium | reverse complement strand
TAACCAAAACTGTCATTTCGAGCAAAGCGAGAAATCTTATCGTACTGAAAATACAGGCATTAAAGATTTCTCCCTACGGTCGAAATGACAAAAAGAGGGGTTTTCGTTCAGGCACTAAATAGTTACATTTTTCATAACAGGTTATAATAGTCTCAAAGAAATAATAACAGCACAAAACCATGGCTCAAAACTTAAAAAAACCAGAATTATATTTACCAGAAATCTTATCTGAAGTCACGGAGAGCAATCTCAGGGATCACGATATCAAAATCCTCCAGCCAAGGCATGGTTACCGTTTTTCTGTGGACTCGTTACTGCTTGCTGACTTTGTAAGACTGCGAAAATTCGATCATATCCTGGACATTGGCACAGGATGCGGGGTCATATCCCTGGTCCTTGCCAAAAAACACAGTAATGTAAAAATAGCAGCGATTGAGATACAGAAAGGCCTTGCCGGGATTTCAGAAAAAAATATCCGTTTGAACCATCTGGACGAACAAATCGCATTATATGAATCGGACTTGAATAGAATACCTGAGATATTTTCTGCAGGCAATTTTGACCACGTAGTGACTAACCCGCCTTACAGGTCTCCTGTATCCGGCAGACTATGCAAGAATTCCCAAGAGGCCCTTGCGAGGCACGAGATCCTGACTGACCTTGATCAGATACTCTCTGCAGCCCGTTATGCTCTCCACCCTGGAGGCAGGTTAAGCCTTATCTATTCTGCTGACCGAGCTGCCAAACTTTTGGCCGGTATGCATAAGATGAGCCTTGAACCTAAGAGATTGAAAATGATTCACCCCGCCCCGAATCTACCGGCCAGACTGATCATGGTTGAGGGATGTAAAGATGCAGGGGAAGAACTCAGGGTTTTGCCCCCGATTTTTCTAAGAGATAATCCATAGAGGTTCAGGGTTCAGGGTTACTTTTCTTTCGTTCAGAATATTTCAAGTAAAGGTCTGCCATTGCCTGCCTCAGCTCCTGATCCCGGACAGGTTCCATCATGTCCTCTGCAGCATCCAATGCACGTTTATGGAATTGGTCCTTTTGTTTTTTCTGCATATCTTTCTTCGGTATCTTATGAGGAATCCACCGGGATCTGACCTCCGCCACGTCACCCAAGACAAACCTGATATCCTTAATCTCGGTCCCGGATGGTAATCGTGCATTCAGCCCATCAATAATGAGCTGCCTTTGAAAGCAGAGCTGCTGCATCCAAACTGAGTCAGAGACCACGACCACCAGGATGTCTCGTTCTGTGAAGCGTTCCGGCCACGCATGGATCGAAACCTGGGGACCTACAATTTCTTTCCAGGCATCCCAAATCATTCCTCTGGATAGCCTGGCCCCCCATCCGTATCTAAGGGCAAGACTCTTTACTATTCCAGTGATCTTAGAGGGCATTTTTTCAGAATCTTTTTTTTTATTCAGTCTATCCACCTGAAAAGATTTAACCTTATAACCGTTCATTCCCGCTATTGCGAGGGGAATGAACGGTTACGCAGCAAGTATTTCTAATCGGCCGGCGTTAGAACCCGACAGCTAATTGGAATGTCGCAATACTCTGGTCGTTCTTGTTACGTCCATTATTAACATAGGTATAGTCCGTGCTGATCTTGGCATTGTTCCCCTTTATGTAATAGTTGAATCCGGCACTCGTATAATCCGAATCGTCCTTATCATGCGCGTCAACGTAAACTGCTTCATATCTTGCATAGGGCTGGATACGGCCCGGACCTATCTGGAAAGGCAGGAGATATCCGGTCTGAATATACCAGTTCTTGGCGTCTTCGCCGGCTCTCAACTCGGAGTAATTAAGGTTCTGAGTACAGTTCTGAATGTCGATATAAGATGCTTCTACAGTTACGGCACCGTCTCCCAGCGGATGGTCAAAGAATACATCCGCAGTCCATACGCGGTTGTCCTGGTCCTCGCGGCCATTCAAGGTCAGATCATTCTGGGTATCGTAGCCGAAGCCAAGGCTCAGGACCTTTTTCTTTCCAAGATACGTCCCCTTGTTGAACCAGCCTTTTTCAGGTTCAAGGAGATTGACGGCCACACGACCTACAAAGCGGAGGTTGTCATCAGGATTGTCGTCATTCTCAACCCCTTCTGAGACCATAAAGCGGTATTGAATGAGGCCATCCAGGGGGTTGCCCCACATAGTCACACCGTCATCTCGACCCACCTTGCCGGCATAGAAGATATTTCCGCGTATACCGCCCTGAAGAAACGGGAGATCAGTAGTGAGAAGTGCCTTGGTTGATGTTGTGCCATAGTTGCGGGTTAGCGGAACATACATTCGTCCCATCTGAATCTTAAAGGCCTCATTCAACTTGAAGGTAATCCAGAGGTCCCGGAAAGCAATGCCGCTCCCAAGCCCCAATGAAGGCCTGTCCAATCCGTCCTGTCCAATCCGGTCTGCAGCGATATGAGTAAAAAAGCTGAAATACTGAGTAACATCGCCTTTCAGATACAGGTAAAATCTCCGTGCCATAAAATCGTTAAGGTCAGTGTCATCATCCTTCCCGTCCTCCACAAACTGATACCAGACCTGGGTCCAGCATCCGATTTCCCCTCTGAGTTGATTGTCTTTAATTTCCTTCGCTACGTCCTGTACCTCCTGCCGGCGTTGTTCTTCCAGCACAACCGCCTCTTTCTGTACTTTTTTTGCCTCCTCTTCGGTAAGGATACCCTTACGAATCAGAATATCGATTAGCGGATCTTGCCTACCGTATTCCTTGGCCTGCGAAACGCCATAGTCTTCCTTACCAATCTGGTCGTCGGTTTCGAACTTAAATCCTCCCCAGGCAGAACTCCCTGCCCAGAAAATACAGACCATGAAAACAAACAGAATTTTTACAAACCGATGCATCTCCCTTTTCCTTTCCCCTTGATGTAGTTTTGCCGCAACTATTCAGGTTGAAGGCTGTAGGCTGTAGGATTTCAAGCAGTTCACAACGCTCAAACATCCTAAGGAACGTACAATAAATAACTTGAACAAATTAACGTCTTTTTTGCCGTCTTCTTCGTTGCTCGTCGATCACATAACCCGTTATGCTCGCTCCTCGCGCCTTGAATACAACAAAAAATCC
>QNAY01000293.1 GCA_003645605.1 Thermodesulfobacteriota bacterium | reverse complement strand
GGCCTTGAAAATGCTTCAAGAGAGGTCTTTTTGACCACTCCGTTCTTTGTTGCCATAATCACAAAACGATCCGGTTCAAAGATACGTACCGGCACGATAGCGGCAATATGCTCATTGGCCTCCTTGTCAATCGGCAAAAGATTTATTAGGGCTTTGCCGCGGCTCGTCCTGGATGCCTGCGGAATCTCATGGACCTTCAGCCAGTAAAGCCTCCCCAAATTGCTGAAGCAAAGGAAATAATCATGAGTGGAGGCCACAAATAGATCAGCAACAAAATCTTCCTGCTTTTTGGACAGCCCGGTGATACCCTTTCCCCCGCGTCTCTGGCTGTGATACAGACTCAGAGGGTTACGTTTGATATAGCCACTGTGCGATAATGTTACCACCATGTCCTCTTCAACTATCAGGTCTTCGATATTGATCTCTTCAGGATCCCCTATTAACTCGGTGCGCCTGGGAATAGCGTATTCGTCCTTAAGCAACCTGAGTTCTTTTTCAATAATTTCAAGGACCAGGGCATCACTTGCCAGGATTTCTTTATAGCTTTTGATATTGTCCAGGAGTTGCTGGTAATCTTCCAGGATTTTTTTCCGCTCAAGGCCGGTCAGGCGCTGAAGTTTCATGTCGAGAATTGCCTGGGCCTGAATGGTCGTGAGTCCGAAATGCTCAATAAGTCCTGATTTGGCCTCTGCGGGGGTGCTCGATCCTCGAATCAGGGCCACCACCTCGTCCAGGTTGTCAAGCGCTATCTTGAGGCCCTCGAGTATATGAGCACGAGCTTCGGCCTTTTTAAGCTCATATGTAGTGCGCCTGATGATTACGACTTTTCTGTGCTGGAGGAAGTGGGCCAGGGCCTCTTTGAGGTTGAGGAGTTCCGGTCTGCCATTGACTATGGCGAGAAGGATTATCCCAAAAGAACTCCCCATGGCCGTGTGTTTATAGAGGTGGTTGAGGACAACCTGGGCGTTTCCCTCTTTCTTCAGCTCTACTACGATCCTCATTCCCTCCCGATCGGATTCATCCCGCACAACATGGATCCCTTCAATCTTTTTATCACGGACAAGCTGGGCGATTTTTTCTACCAGCTTTGCCTTGTTAACCTGGTATGGGATCTGGTTAATAACTATGTGTTCCCGTTTGCCTTTGGCTTGCTGTTCCACTACAGCCCTAGCCCGCATTTTGACGATGCCGCGTCCTGACTCATAGGCTGACTTGATGCCGCCTTTCCCGCATATAAAGCCGGCGGTTGGAAAATCCGGACCTGGAATATATTCCATAATATCGGCTACGGTCATGTTCGGATTTCGAATAAGGGCGATCAGCGCATCCACTACCTCACCGAGATTGTGAGGAGGAATGTTGGTAGCCATTCCCACAGCTATACCGGATGAACCATTGATTAATAAATTCGGTACCTTGGAGGGAAGCACCAAGGGTTCTTCAAGGGAGTTGTCGTAATTAGCGACAAAATCTACGGTTTCCTTATCGATATCCGCCATGAGTTCATGGGCCAGTTTGGTTTGACGGATTTCGGTGTAACGCATGGCCGCAGGGGAATCTCCATCAACCGATCCAAAATTTCCCTGACCGTCAATAAGGGGATAGCCCATGGAAAAGTCCTGGGCCATTCGAACTATTGTGTCGTAAACCGCAGAGTCTCCGTGGGGATGATATTTACCTATGACATCGCCCACAATGCGGGCTGACTTCTTATACGGTTTATTATAGTCGTTTCTCAGGTCCTGCATTGCAAAGAGGATGCGTCTGTGTACCGGCTTGAGTCCATCCCGGACGTCGGGCAGGGCCCTTCCGATTATCACGCTCATGGCATAATCGAGATATGACTTTTTGAGCTCTTCGGCAATGCCGCAAGACTCAGTGGTTCCAGAAAATATTTCTATCTGTTCCTGCATTTTCGCAGACTCCTGACTTGTGCTGGTATTAAGGATGAGGCGATGTGATGATTAACTGAGGCTGGTCCCTGTAGTGGTCATGGTAAGCCGGCAGTGTTTCACACCCTTAAGAGCTTTTAACTTGTAAGTTAGGTGGCGCAGGGCATCCGGTTCCCCATGGACAATGACTACCTCCAGACAGTTGTGGTGCTCCAGATGGACATGCTGCGATACTATAACATGGTCTGGATAATCGTGTTGAATATCAATAATTGAATCTACCAACTCCCTCTTGTGGTGGTCAAATACATAGGCGATAACGCCAACCACCTTTTGTCCCTCAAACTCTTTTTCCCATTCCTGCTCTATTAATTTTTCCCTTATCAGGTCTCGAATGGCCTCTGACCTGTTACTGTATTCACGCTCTCTGATGTATTTATCAAAGGAACGAATCAGATCATGAGGAATAGAGACTCCGAATCTTGTTATTGATTTATTTTCTTCTATTTTTTTCATGGTATCTCTCAGATATTTAAATGGTAACCGTTCACACTCCCTGGCAGCCGACAGGCTTTTGCAGGGTTTCAACTGCGGACAAGATTGCACCAAAAGGCGCATTCTCAATGGATTGTGATTTGAAACCCGAAAAAGGCTGTTGGCTGTCAGGGGGGGGAACGTGAATGATTACACAATGTCATATCACAATTTCCCCAATGACTGATGACCAATGAGCAGTTTCACTAAACCATTGTGGCGACATATTGTCAATGAGTTAAGGCTGTTACTGGCTGGTCATAAGTTAAGCAATTAGCTTTTAGCTATTAGCTTTGGGTCAACCGGAACTGGTGTGGTAAATCATCCCCTTTTTGTCAATTATTCCTTGTTTTACAGGTAGTTATGCCAATATTAAATATTGACATTTTTCACCCTTTTTACCCTTGTTAAACCGTTGATATATTAGCAATATTTTGCGTAACTGGCTGATTTTATTCACCACATTGATTACAGTTGACGGGTTTGGGCATCACACAAATTACGGTTGAGCCTTAGCTTTTAGCTTTAAAAAATCAAGGCATTACGTTAATTAGTGCCTGAACGAAAACCCCTCTTTTTGTCATTTCGACCGTAGGGAAAAATCTTTAATGCCTGTATTTTCAGTACGATAAGATTTCTCGCTTTGCTCGAAATGACAGTTTTGGTTAGTTTT
>QNAY01000292.1 GCA_003645605.1 Thermodesulfobacteriota bacterium | reverse complement strand
TTTTCCCCAGTCCGGAATCCATTTGACTGTCTCTATGGCGCGGAGGGCCTCTTCACGCAGCGCCCCTGCCTCCATGGAGATGAACCACTGCGCGGTCGCTCGAAAAATTACCGGCTTTTTGCAACGCCAGCAGTGTGGATAGCTGTGCTCAATGGTCTCATGAGCCACAAGACTGCCTTTATCCCGCAACATCTCGACAATCTTGTCATTTGCATTAAAGATGTTTTCTCCCTCGAATTCATTTACCTCTGACGTAAATCTGCCGTAGTCGTCCACAGGTGAATAGATATCAAGGCCGTATCTGATGCCGCTTTCATAGTCATCCGCTCCATGGCCCGGAGCTGTGTGAACACAGCCAGTACCTGTATCCAGCGTAACATAAGGGGCGATAATAAGGAGACTATCCCTTTCAAGGAATGGGTGCTTTACATGCATTCCTTCAATATCTCCGCCCCTGAATGTACCCATGACTTTGACATCTTTCTGCTCAAGACCGGCAGCAATCAAGGTAGCAAGCAATCTCCCCTCTGCCAGTATCCAGACTTCTTTTTTCTCTGCGCCAACCTGGACATCAACAGCCACGTAGTCAAAGTCAGGGTGCAGCGCCACCGCCAGGTTGGCAGGCAGGGTCCAGGGAGTAGTGGTCCAGATAAGCGCAAAGGCAGGACCGGCCAACATTCCAAAACGATCCTCAAGCCACTGTTTGAGGACATCCCCGGCTGCAAATTTTACTGTAATTGAAGGAGACTTGTGTGGGGCATACTCTACCTCAGCCTCTGCTAAGGCAGTCACACAACCAGGACACCAATAGACCGGTTTTTTACTCTTTATAATATGACCATCCATAAATATACGGCAGAACTCCCTACAGATGGAGGCTTCGTAGTCGTAAGTCATTGTGAGATAAGGGTTATCCCAGTCTCCCAATACCCCCAGCCTTGAAAATTCTTCTTTCTGTATGCGTACGAATTTTTCCGCATAGCGCCGGCACGCTTTACGCACGGCCAACTTGCTCATCTTGGACCTCTTGGATCCCAACTCTTTCTCAACATTGTGCTCAATAGGCAGTCCGTGGCAGTCCCACCCCGGCACATAGGGCGTATCAAATCCCAGCATATGGTGAGATTTTACAATTATGTCCTTTAGTATCTTATTGATCGCATGCCCCAGGTGTATGTGGCCATTTGCATAAGGAGGGCCGTCATGAAGTATGAAAGGAGGCCGTCCCTGTCCTTGTTCTCTCAGACGCCCATAAAGGTCCATGGCCTTCCAGCGCTTGAGCATTTCAGGCTCCCGCTGAGCGAGATTTGCTTTCATTGGAAAGCGTGTCTTGGGAAGGCTTAGTGTCTTTTTATAGTTCATTATTTAGTCCTTTGGATTGTTGATTGTTGATTGTTGATTGATGATTGTTCTATTCTCATGCCTTGCCCCTTGACCCTTGCCCCCTTGCTCCCTGCTTTCTGCTCCCTGCCTTAATCCGACATCAAATACGGATTGAAATAGCCGAACCGGAGTTTGGGAAACCGCTTTTTAAGTATTGTTACCATACCTAACATCCCTGTCCGATGACCTGTATATTCATAGCCAATGCCATCCAAATACCAGTCAGGATCAATACCGTGATTTCTGAGTTGGATAAGGTCAAGGCCCAGTTCCTCTAGCAGGTCCGAGAGCCGGTCTATTTCTGTCATTTCATCTGTAAGACCCGGCAGGACAAACAGATTGATGGAGACAAAGCGTCCTGCCTCCTTCATATTCCTCCATGAAGCCAGCACATCATTTTGATCATAGCCTTTGGGCCGGAAGTAGGCATGATAATATTCTTTGCGTGTACTGTTCATGCTGATTCTTATGCTGTCAAGCCCTGCAGAAATCAGGTTTTGCACTTTTTTGGGAAGGCTGGCATTGGTATTGAGATTAATAGTCCCTTTATCGGTTTCCTCTCGTATCTTGATCACCGATTGCTCCAGCAACTTTGCCTGAAGCAGAGGTTCTCCCTCGCATCCCTGTCCAAAACTCACCACGGGTCTCTGTGCTTTTTTTAAATGGGGAACCGCAATCCCTGCGACTTCTTCTGTTGTGGGTACAAAGGTAATCCTGTCCTGGCAGGCAGGAGGCACGCCATCTGATTGCAAGGATATACATCCCAGACAGGCTGCATTACAGATGGGTGAAGTGGGAAGGGGGGCCTCCCACCTTCCAAGGAAGAAATTTTTTGCAGCAGGACATCCATAGGTGAGGCTGCATCTTCCCAGATGTTGTATTAGCCTGTTTTTCTTATACTTTTTAAGCATGGCAATGGTCTTTTTGCGGACTTCTTCAGGGCGGAAGTTGTGCAAATCCTGACGTGTATCAAGATCACTCCTGAAGCCTGCCGCCCAAAAATGTCCCTTCCACCAGCCAACGGCAGTGTAAGTAAAGAGAGGCAAAGGAGGAATATCGGAGCTTGATCTGTAGAAGGCGGCAAGAGCGGTCTGGGTATAGGCAGGGGCCATAAAGGCAGCAACTGCCCGGACTTTTCCCTTGGCATTGCCGGGATTCTCATCCAGCACGATCATATCGTCTCGATCCTGATCCCAGCCCACAGGCAGGCGGTCAGGCAGCACAAAAAGCTCACTTCCCTCAGGCAATGGAATAAGATCTCTAAGGTCCACCGGATGCAATACACGGCCGCTTCTTCCTGCCATCTTAAGTTCAGGCAAGTCATATATCCGGCCTTCAGAGTCCGCGTAGACCAGAGATGGCATTTTACTTGGATGTCTCATGAGACGAGTCTAAACTGAAATGGCTTTAGTTTGTACATATTATCATAAAAAAAATTGGGGGAAATTGGTATCCTTCATTCTAAGGAAGCCGTTATTATTCAAATACTCTGCGGAAATTAGCAAACATGACATGGCAACAGATATATTCAGATGCCCCATGTCCCTTCAGCGCAGATTTTTAAAGTAAATGCCATGATTTGCCGAAGAAAAATATAAGGTTAGGAACGGGAGATAAATAAGTTGAACAAAAATTAATAGGATTTTTTGTTGTATTCAAGGCGCGAGGAGCGAGCATAACGGGTTATGTGATCGACGAGCAACGAAGAAGACGGCAAAAAAG
>QNAY01000291.1 GCA_003645605.1 Thermodesulfobacteriota bacterium | reverse complement strand
GTTTTGTCGAATGGCAACCCGTCTAACAAGACTACCTGTGGAAAGAATATGCCCTGTTCAGTGAGGTCGTTTAGACGTTCTTCAAGCCGTTTTACGCTGAAGTCCTCAATATTAAAGGTCATAATAAAACGGTGGGGAAGGATCATCTCCCACATCACATTGGTATTATTTAACTCGTATTGATCTGATATGCGGAGGAGGACTTCCTCGTACCAGAGACATACCTTTTTTATCGGTTGCCTCAGACATATATGAAGTACGTTTTTTCCTCTAAGCAAGTTGTCCAGAGCCAGATGCATCAGGAAAGAAGTCTTGCCCTCTCCAGCCCTGGCTAGTATTGCGCCGAATTGACCGTCTCCTAAAAGGTGGCCGGCATCTTCCTTGACAAATTTCAGCGGATTTTTAAGAATTAGATTATTTTCTGACATATTAAAGCCCTTTTTTAAACAAGAGATTTTTTTTAAAATGTTGAATACTGAATTAATGAAATAACTATTTAATATTATATTTTATTCCACAATTTAAAATTCAACATTCAACATTCACAATTTTTTTCTGGGTTTAAGCAGCCTTTTTCTTTTCCTCGGCGGCTTTTTTTATCAATTCGTCTGCCACGTTTTTGGGTACTTGACGATAGGTGGAAAATTCCATGGTGAACTGGGCCTTTCCCTGGGTGCCTGAGCGTAGGGTCGTGGAGTAGCCGAACATCTGAGCAAGTGGGACCTCAGCCTCTATCACGCTTATATTTCCTTCGTCCTGTGTACCCAGGATCATTCCTCTTCGCTGGTTAAGTGATCCCATTACAGCTCCCTGGAATTCAGTCGGGGTTTCCACTGCCACCTTCATTATAGGTTCCAGTATGACAGGCTTGGCCTTTCTGTAACCCTCCAGAAAGGCCCTGCGGGATGCTGCCCGAAAAGCCATGTCGGAAGAATCCACGGGGTGAGATTGACCGTCGTTGATGACAATTTTTACTCCTGTAACAGGGAAGCCCAACAACTGTCCTTTCTCTATACTTTTCTTGAAGCCTTTTTCGCAGGAAGAGATAAACTCAGTGGGTATGGCACCACCGACTATCCTGTTTTCAAAGACAAATTCGTCTTTAACAGGCTCCATATAGCCGGCTACCCGTCCAAACTGACCCGCACCACCTGTTTGCTTTTTATGGGTATAATTGAACTCGGCTTGCCTGGTAATAGTCTCCCTGTATGCAACCTGGGGCATACCCGTGGTAACATCTGCGTCGTATTCCCTGCGCATTCGCTCAACATATATTTCAAGGTGAAGTTCTCCCATGCCGGAGATGATAGTATCTCCGGTCTCATGGTTAACGTAAGCCCTGAACGTCGGGTCCTCTTTGGTAAATCTGGAAAGGGCCTTGGACATTTTGACCTGGGCCTTGTTGTCCATGGGGACAATTGCCAGTGAGATAACCGGTTCAGGTATGTGCATGGAGGTCATGCTATATCTGATTTCAGGAGAGGTGAAAGTATCACCGGACGCACAGTCCACGCCAAAGAGTGCCCCAATATAGCCGGCAGGAATAGACCCTATTTCCTCCATCTGGTCTGCATGCATATGTACGACCCTTCCGATCCTGACCTTTTGACCGGTTCTGGAATTTATTATGGTGTTTCCCTTGGAGAGGGTCCCCTGATACACCCTGATGTAAGTGAGCTGCCCGTAACGTCCTTCTTCCAGCTTGAATGCAAGGGCTACGAGGGGTTTTGAAAAATCTATTTCAAGTTTTTTTTCAACTTCCTCATTTTCCATATCCAGGGCAAAGTTTTCAATATCCATGGGTTGCGGCAGATAGTGAGCTACTGCATCAAGGAGAGGTTGGACCCCTTTATTCTTGTAAGCAGATCCAATGAATACAGGGGTGAGTCCGCGAGCAAGAGTCCCGTTTCTTATGGCGTCCATTAAGACATCTGCTGTGATCTTTTCATCAAGGGCGGCCTCCATGAGTTCTTCAGAAAACATTGAAGCAGCGTCAATAAGGCTTTCCCTGCGGGCTTCGGCCTCTGCGCGGAGCCCTTGAGGTATTTCTTCCATACGTATCTGCTCGCCGCTTGGGCCGTCAAAGTACATAGCCTTCATGGAGACGAGGTCCACAACTCCCTGAAAGTCCGATTCAAGGCCTATGGGTATCTGCATTGCAACTGCATTGTGGTTCAGCTTTTCCCTGAGTTGTTCTATAACGCGGAACGGGTTGGCACCGCTGCGGTCGCACTTGTTTATAAAGGCAACGCATGGGACCTTGTATCTGGACATTTGCCTGTCAACTGTAATGGACTGAGACTGTACACCTCCAACAGAGCAAAGGACCAGTACAGCACCGTCCAGGACCCTGAGTGCCCTCTCCACTTCGATGGTGAAGTCTACATGCCCAGGGGTGTCAATAATGTTTATCTCGTAGCCCTTCCATTCGCAATAGGTAGCGGCGGAAGTGATGGTTATTCCCCGTTCTTTTTCAAGCTCCATGAAATCCATGGTAGCTCCGACGCCGTCCTTGCCTTTCACGTCGTGGATGGCGTGAATTCGTTGGGTATAAAAAAGAATTCTTTCGGTAAGAGTGGTCTTACCGGCATCAATGTGGGCACTAATGCCAATGTTTCTTACCTTTGACGGATCTCTATTCATTGCCTATTTAGCCTCAGAAAAAATATTTAATACTGTAAGCGTTCACAGGGCACCGTATCTGCTTTGTTGTCGGGCACTTGAAGTACAGGGAGTACGTCTGTGCACCCTCCGCCTCGCATCTGCAGCACCCTGTAAACGCTTACAGTCAGTGGATTGATATACTAATATATCTTCAATCTCTCAATCTCTCAATTTCCCTATTACTTAATCCATCAACAAGATGAGAGGCGCGGTTTTTAACTTTTTACATTAAGCTTGTCAAGACAAAATAATTCATATGCCTGCACCGGAAATTTTCCCCACCTATCCTTATAATGGACGATCCCGGAAACCGGTAGAAAAATTTCGACCTTGTATGTTCAAAGTTAAGACCAAATGGCTATCTTTTTTTCGGTAAAACTATCATCATGTCGGATGAGAAGGATTCGACCTTGGGCTTCGAGCCCGTCGCACAGTTTCTTCCTTCCGC
>QNAY01000290.1 GCA_003645605.1 Thermodesulfobacteriota bacterium | reverse complement strand
CCTCTGGCTTCACAGGCCCCACTGTCAGTGGAGGAGATACTGCGGACCATAGCGATATTCAGATTGATTTTTCCGGGAAAAGCCGTACGTATTGCAGGGGGGAGAGAATCAGCATTAAAGGATTTCCAGGGCCTTGCTTTTTGGGCGGGCGCGGATGCCATGCTGATAGGCGGATATCTCACAGTAGCCGGCCGGGCCTTAGATGTTGATCTCAGGTTGGTCGGAGAGGTAAAAAAGCTGTGGGAAAAGGCCAAATAGTGTCTGAACGAAAAGGCCGTTCAGTCACAATTTTGAATTCTAAATTCTAAATTTTGAATTAAAAATCGTCATTCCGGCGAAAGCCGGAATCCATTGGATAGTTGCAAAACATGATTTGCCCAAACTTGTTGAGAAGTTACGAAAAAATGATGGCGCATACCGGCATTGAACTGATGGTTCACGGAATTGTGCAGGGCGTAGGGTTCAGACCCTATGTTTACCGCCTTGCCAAAAGATACGGCCTTACCGGAACGGTCATGAACACAGGCAAGGGTGTGATCATCCGGGCAGAGGGTCATCCTTCAAGTCTTAATGCCTTTGTTGAGGCGCTGAAAGACAAAGCACCGCCTCTGGCCCGAATATCATCCCTTGAGCAGAAATCCATAAAGCCCTCACAGGGCCGGAAGGACTTTGTAATACTTGAAAGTAGGACCGGCAGGGAGCGCAGTACTCTTATCTCCCCTGATGTAGGTGTTTGCAAAGACTGTCTTAGGGAACTTTTTGATCCTGAGGACAGACGCTATGGGTATGCCTTTATTAATTGCACCAACTGCGGCCCCAGGTTCACAATTACTGAGTCCATACCTTATGATCGGCCAGGGACCTCCATGAAGGTCTTTCCCATGTGTAAAAAGTGCTCTGAGGAGTACGTTGATCCAATGGACCGGAGGTTCCATGCCCAGGCGAATGCGTGCCGGGCCTGTGGTCCAAGGCTTAGCATGCACAGATCCGGTGGAGAACCTCTGCCTTTGGATGATCCTGTTCCTGGGGCGGCAAAGGCATTGAAACAAGGATGCGTGATAGCCATCAAAGGCCTTGGAGGATTTCACCTTGCAGTGGATGCCACGTCTGAAAAAGCAGTAACGTTTTTAAGGACCCGGAAGCAGCGGAAGTCAAAGCCCCTGGCCATAATGGTGCGGGATGTCGACGCAGCAAGGCGTTTTTGCCATATGTGTTCAGAAGAGGCAGAGATTCTCTATTCCAAAGAGCAGCCCATAGTGCTTTTAAGGAAGAACGAGGATGGAGACCTCGCGCCTAATTTAGCACCAGGGATCAGAGACCTTGGGTTGATGCTGCCTTATATGCCTCTTCATCATCTGTTGCTTGCTCACAGGGATACTCCTTCCGCCCTGGTGATGACCAGTGGTAACCTGTGTGACGAGCCGATCTGCAAAGGAAACGATGAGGCCCTGCGTTGTCTTTCAGGTATTGCAGACTATTTCCTGCTCCATGACAGGGAGATAGTTACAAGGAGTGATGACTCTGTGGTCAAGTTGGCGGCAGGCAGGATAAGGATGATTCGTCGCTCAAGGGGATATGTGCCAAGGCCGATCAGATTATCAGGTGAATTGCCTCAAGTACTCGCCTGCGGGGGAGAGCTTAAAAACACGTTTTGCCTTGCAAGGGGCAATGAGGCATTTTTAAGCCAGCACATAGGGGACCTTGACAGTCCGAAGAGTCTGGACTTTTACAAAGAGAGCATGGAACATCTGAAAAATATCCTTGAAATACAACCTGAGTCAGTTGTCTGCGACCTCCACCCTGATTATTTCAGTTCCAGGTTTGCAAAAGGGTTTTCTTCTTTGCCCATTGTTTCAGTGCAGCATCATCATGCCCATGCAATATCCGTTATGGCGGAACATGGACTTGATGGGAATGCGCTGGCTGTAATTATGGATGGTACGGGCTATGGACCTGATAATACGATATGGGGTGGAGAGATACTCCTTACGAACAGATTTGGCTACTGGCGTCTGGGCTGTCTCGGATATGTGCCTCTTCCCGGAGGAGATGCGGCGGCAAGAGAACCCTGGCGCATGGGGTTATCAATCCTTTGGGCCACATTCGGGCCCGAAGGCCTCAAACACCCCATCCTGCCTGCTGCTTTTTACAATATTCCCGAGGAAAAGAGACAGGTAATAGCGCAGATGATGTCCAAGGGATTTAATTCTCCTGCCACCTCGAGCTGCGGCCGATTCTTTGACGGCATTGCGGCAATCCTTGGTCTGAGGTTTGAAACAGACTACGAGGCCCAGGCAGCCATGGAGCTGGAATCCCTTGCCTGGAAGGCTTTTGATGGAACGTCTTTTTCGCAGTTGCTTGTTTCCCAAAAGGAGGGATATCCCCTGATGTTTCAAAACAAAAAAGGCATTTTGATCATAAAGCACCAGGGATTGATTGAAGCGATTATCAAGGACCTTAGGGACCAGGTGCCTGGGGAGGTCATTGCCATGCGTTTTCATACCTGGCTTGTTGGTTCTATTGTTCAGCTCCTGAAAAGGATGTCCGATAACACTGGTATAAGGACCGTAGTGCTTGGCGGAGGCTGTATGCAAAATACACTCTTGCTGGAAGGTCTGATTGATCTCCTTGGCCGTGAAGGCCTTCATGTCTATGCTGGAGAAAAGGTCCCTGCAAATGACGGCGGACTGTCTCTGGGGCAAGTTGTAATTGGAGGAATGAGTAATGTGCCTGGCCATTCCCATGCGGGTCATTAAGATAAAGGGAAGTGCTGATGATATTTCAGCACCGCAGGTTGCTATTGTGGATACAGGCGGGATACAGAAGGAGATACGTCTGGATGTAGTCAACCGCCGGCCGAATATTGGAGACTATGTATTAGTACATGCCGGTTTTGCCATATACGCACTGGACGAAGAAGAGGCGGAGATAAACCTGAGATTGCTTAGAGAGGTGGCGAAAGGGAAAATAGTGTCTGAACGAAAAGGCCGTTCAGGCACTAATTAGTGCCTGAACGAAAATCCCGTATTTTTCGTTGGAACCACCTGTGTTGTCATTTTGACCGAAGGGAGAAATCTGTAAATTCCACATGTTATAGCTAACAACAGATTCCTCGCTACGTT
>QNAY01000289.1 GCA_003645605.1 Thermodesulfobacteriota bacterium | reverse complement strand
GATCTCCCTTCTGGACCTGTTGAAAAGGCTATGCGCGGCCTTTCCTAATTTGAGATTTCGTTTAAGCTCCATAGAACCCTCAGAACTCACCCCGGACATGATAGCATGGGCAAGTTCCACCCCAAATTTCTGTCCGCATTGGCACATTCCTCTTCAAAGCGGTTCTGATAACATTCTGAAACGGATGAACCGCCACTACACCTCTTCCCATTACAGGAATTTTATTATGGAACTGAGGACTGCCATGCCTGATGCAGCCATAGGGGCGGATGTGCTGGCCGGGTTTCCAGGGGAAGATGAGCCTGCTTTTGAAAAAACAATGGAATTGATCTCAGAACTACCCATTACATATGTCCATGCATTTCCATTTTCCTCCAGGCCGGGGACTGTCGCTGCGGCAATGAATGATATGGTGCCCAAAAAAGAAAAGGCGAGAAGAGGCAGGGCTGTCAGGAATCTGGGAAACGAGAAAAAACAGGCCTTTCATCTTTCCCAGGTAGGAAAGATATTTGAGTGCCTTGTGGAGCAGCAAGACAAAGAGACTGGTCTGTGGAAAGGGCTTACTCCAAATTATATCCCTGTGCTGATTGAGACCGGAAGAGATCAGGCAGACCTTAAAAATCAGATCCTGCCGGTCCGAATCACAAAGGCTGAAAAGGGAATGGCTTTCGGGATATTATTAAAATAGCGATTCTATCCAAGTTCTCCAATACTGAGGCCCCTTACGTTTTTCCTCATGTATTCACTGTATTTTATTATATCAGAGATGTTAGAACTGTTGATCAGAAAGAGTCCTGGAGCATCTTCACCGCTGAGCCGCCTCAGCGGATCAAGATAGGCGGGTTCAACCCCCATTGAGGCAAGGGCATCCAGAAGCTCCGCCCCTTTGACCTGATCGATATCCATATGTCCCGTGAGTCCATCCATAGCCTCCATGCCGTTCAGGGTCAAGAGCCTGGCAATTGCGTGGATGATTCCCGTACTGCCGCACATGCATGCCCACTTGGCCGCCTTTATTGCATACCGGTTCCCGTTAAAGGAAACGGCCACGCCTTTAGCATTTTTTACCAGTTCCAGGGCCTGCACATCGGTAATACTGTCTCCCACGTAAAGCACATCAGACGAGGTAAGCCCGGTCCTTTTCAGGCTGTCTTCAACCGCCCTTGCCTTTTCAGGGCCTCCAACCGGGTTTATGTCGGATAATATTCTTCCAATCCCCATTTCTGGAATCTCTTCCCAAAATATGTTATCCATACGGCTGACCAGGGCCTGATTTTCATTGCTCAGATCTCTGATATCCCTTGCCCCTTCAGGCCAGTCAAGAAGGTCTTGGCCGACAATTTCTGAAGCCAGCCGCTCAAGTCTCTTTTGTTCCTGTTCCGTAAGTTTATATCGGTCCAGGTCTACGGAAGTGCAGTAGACGTGATCCGCTGGAAAACCGGTTACCCTGCAGAGTGCCTGCAGATAGGGACAATAGCTTGTACTTATGATAAATGCAGGCATCAGGCCGGCTATCATTGAAAGCATATCACTTGCCCCTGGAAGGAGCATCAGGGTCTCTTCTGAAAATTTCTCTATCTTTTCATTGGTAACCCCGTAAGCCATTAAAAAGGGGAGCACCAGCTTAAGGGTATCCCCCGCCTTATACCCCTGTCTTTTCTCTATATCCGCGAGATAATCGTCATATCTGCTGACTCCGGCAAAGAAACTTCCCCCTTCGGGCATCATGGCTTCGCAAAGCTCATAGGCATTGTCATTCTGAGTTATGGGACCTTCACAGTCGATATTGAGTTGAGGCATCTCCATGCTCTTTTGATCAGACTCTTATCTTTGTCTCCTCAAGAAGTCTGTCCACAAACGACAACAGAAATTGCCTCTGTTGTGTAGTTGCATAATTCACACATTCACACCTTATCTTCCTGCGGCTCCTGACCAGCATCTCAATCTTCACCCATTTGTCCCCAAGCTCTATGGCCGCGCAATGGGGCTGGCAGTCCTGATGTTCATACTGTACCGGAGAAAGGATATCACCTGGTATTGTGAGCCAGTAAAGGCCCTTGATATCTGAGATATCACAGCACTTATCCAGATAGGCCTTAATCTTTTCCACTTCTTCAGGTCTGAGTTCATCCACTACATATTGTCGCATTCTGAAAAATCTCCCTGAGTTTTATATTCTTACCTTTTTGATCCAGCGATCAAGTATTCATGAATCTTATTGGTCCTGCCGTCTCCCTGCTTAAAGGCACTGGATATTAATTCTTTACCAATCTGGCTAGTGAAGTGAGTCTAACAACGGCGTAAGGGGCCGCAAGGGCTGATTCAAATACAGTGCCGGGCTGAACACCCGGTCCTCCGGTGTCAATGAATCTATTTGAATGTCTTTGAGATCTATCTTTATTTCCAGATGCATCTTCTTGAACTTCATTCGGATTTTGCCCGGATAAGGGGCATGATCTTCCAGGTATACATGGTCATCGTACAGGGCCTGGAATTCCGAATTCTCTATAGAGATGGGTAACAGTGTCTGCCTGTCGAATTTTGCCCATCCGGAGCCTCCCTTATGGAAAAAACTGATATAAAACAAATTTTTATCGTTTTCAAGGCCTCGTTGCGGCATATATTGAAACAGCTGGACATCCTGAGCCCTAACCACACTCCATGGGTTCAACAGCCAGGAGGCCTCGTTGATAAGGGCGGATATCTTTTTGACATTTTTGATTTTGTAATTAATACTGCTGACATATACCGCCTTATGTGACGGTATAAAAAGATAAAGGGATCGTTCGGCAACCAGGCAGTCAAAGACCGTTATGCCGAAGGGACCATGGCCTATCACCCTGGCGAGAACCCCTTCACGAGTCCTTGTCCACATAAGTTGTCCCTTGATTTCAGGCCGGGTTTGGTCATGGATTGTGAGATTCAATCTTATCCCGGCACTGAGGTTGTTGAGCCTGGTTGCCTGAAAGTTCATGGCATCCAATATATCTCCGGTTGTTATGATGGTACCGGGTTTTGGAGGGGATGGGGCTTCCGGTTTTCCTGCACAACCGCACAGGCACGCACATGCAAAAAGGGCAACGGCAATAGCAGATGCAAAATTACAGATTATTTTATTCATAAGTGATCCCACAGAATCCATTTATGATGGG
>QNAY01000288.1 GCA_003645605.1 Thermodesulfobacteriota bacterium | reverse complement strand
GAAATGCAACCCGGCGGTCATCGTGGGTATGCCGGTGGGCTTTGTGAATGCGGCTGAGTCCAAAGAAATGCTCATGGGGCAGACAGGTATCCCATTCATCACTATTGAAGGACGCAAGGGAGGATCAACCTTGTCTGCATCCGTGGTAAACCAATTGGCCGAGATGGCCCTGGCAGGATTTAAGAGATGAAGAAGATATATCTTATCGGAATTGGGCCCGGCAACCCTGATTATTTGACCCTCCAGGCGATAAACACAATGAAAAAGGTAGATGTCTTTTTCATTCTTGAAAAGGGAGAACGGAAGGGATTTAAGGAGTTCATTAAGATAAGAAAGGAGATATTAGAAAGATATTTGGATAGAGGGACATACAGGGTTGTGAGTGCAAAGATCCCTGAACGTAAAAAAAACCGTAAGTCATATAAGGAAGGAGTTAAGACATGGCGTCAACAAAAGGCAGAAGTTATTACTGAATTGATTGAAGACAAGATGAAAGACAGCGAAATTGGAGCCTTTCTTATCTGGGGTGATCCATCCCTATATGATGGGCATTTAGAGATTCTTCAACATATCCTTAAAGAAGGAGCAGTAAATTTTGAGTATAAGGTGATACCGGGAATAACCAGTATCCAGGTATTAGCAGCAATGCATAAAATCCCTTTAAACCGTATAGGGGAATCCATTGTGATTACAACGGGCAGAAAATTGAAAGAATATGCGCCTGCCGAGATTACAAATACTGTAGTATTATTAGATACTTATTCTGCCTTTAAGCATTTCAGAGATTCGGATATTGACATCTATTGGGGTGGATATTTAGGGAGTAAGGACGAAATTCTGCTTTCAGGGAGGTTAAGAGATATAATTGAGGATCTTAAAAAGTTAAGAAGCAAGGCTAAAAGGGAAAAAGGTTGGCTTATGGATACATATATTTTAAGGCGTTAAGGCATGAGACAAGTCCATATAGTAGGACTGGGGCTGAATCCGCGAGACCTGCCCTGCGAAATTTCACGGAAGATCGCAAAGGCCCAAGTGTTGGTGGGGGGTCAGAGGCTTCTTGACTGCTTCAAGGGCCATCCCGCAATCAAGGTGCCAATCCAGAGCCCTCTTAACGAAACCATCGAGAGAATCAGAAAGGAAATCGTGGAGGAAAAAGATGTAGTGGTTTTGGCCGACGGTGATCCTGGATTTTATGGTATCGGGAAGCGTCTTCTAGATGCCCTTGGCAGGGAGACGGTCATCATTTATCCCAACGTAACTACACTTCAAATTGCGGCTTCCAGGCTGAAGATCTCCTGGCACGACATACGATCTGTCTCTCTCCATGGCCGGCAGGATATACAATCCTTATTGACTGCCCTTGTCGGAAACGACCGCGTAGCAGTGTTTACTGACCCGGATTTTCATCCGGCTAAAGTAGCGGATGAACTTGTCCGCCGCGGGATCGATACTTTTGACATGTATGTATTTGAGAAACTTTGCACGGAATCCGAAAAGATAGGCTGTTTTGAATTAAAGGAAGCCGCGAAAAAGACCTTTTCTTCGCTCAATTTTATCATTCTGGATCGCATAAAACGGGCACAGGTCCCACTTTGCCTGGGCCTGGAAGATGAGAAATACCTGCATCAAAAGGGCCTGATCACCAAAAAGGAAATCCGGGCGGCAGGTCTTGCCGCTCTTGAGATTGAGCCCCATCACACCCTGTGGGACTTAGGCGCGGGCTGTGGGTCAGTGGCCATTGAGGCATCCATCCTGGCTAATCAGGGAGCGATTTTGGCCGTGGAAAAGGCAACTGACAGGGTCAAGCTGATCCGCGAGAATATCAAGAGAACCGGCGCCTATTCAGTAGCGGTAATACAAGGAGAAATGCCGGGATGCCTGGAATCCCTTCCTGATCCGGACAGGGTCTTTATCGGCGGAGGCATGGGAAGAGACAACAGGGTGCTGGAAGAAGCGTGCAAGCGACTGAAGCCTGGTGGAAATCTCGTACTTCACGTAGTGCTTATGGATTCACTGGCACGGGCAAGGGATTACCTGAATGGTTTAAATTGGCCTTTTTCCACCACCCAGGTACAGGTCTCCCGATCTAAAAGCACAGCAGGTGATCAGCGGCTTGGGGCACTAAACCCGGTTTTTATCCTAAGCGCCACAAAAACAACACTTTGACCATTTGGATTACAGAGATCGTCAAATAGTTGAGTCGTTGAGTCGAAAAATAAGCATGTTAAATCAGCATATTAGATTTTTAACTACATCAAGTGTCCAATTTTTGTGCAAACGATATAAATTCAAACAATAATAACCACTTAACTACTCAACTACTCAACCACTTAACGAGGTCTGGATTAAGATATGAATATGAAAAAGAGAGGAGGCCAGGTGTATTTTATAGGTGCCGGCCCTGGAGATCCTGAGTTGATTACTGTCAAAGGACGGAAATGCATACAAAATGCTGATCTTGTCCTTTACACAGGTTCCCTTGTACCCAAAGAGGTTGTGGCCTGCGCAAAGGAAGACGCAGAGGTGGTTGACTCATCATCCATGACGCTGGATGAGACCCATGCCATGATCCTGGAAACCGTCAGGTCCGGTGGCATGGTGGCCCGTGTGCATACAGGTGATCCTTCCCTTTACGGCGCTATAAAAGAACAAATGACCCTCCTTGACCGGGATGGCGTCAGCTATGAGGTTATTCCCGGCGTTACCGTGGCATTCGCAGCGGCCGCAGCGGCAAGGGTGTCCTTTACTTTGCCGGAAAAGACCCAGTCCCTTATTTTTACAAGGCTTGAGGGACGGACTCCTGTGCCCGAAAAGGAAAGTCTTAAAGAGCTTGCCCGCTCAAATTCGTCTATGGCTATCTACCTTTCATCCACTAATCCCGAAGCAGTAGAAAAGGAATTGATGGAAGGGGGTTATCCGGAAGATACACCGGTGGTCATAGGCTATAGAATAGGCTGGCCGGGTCAGCGAATAATTACTACAAGTATCTCATCACTTGCAAGGGATGTCAAACAGGCAGGCATTAACAAACAGGCAGTCTTTCTGGTCCTTCCGGGACAGGAGGATGACCCTGTATTCTCCAGGCTTTATAGCCGTGACTTCTCCCATGGCTTCAGGCAATGAAAAAGACTGCAATATATGCCCTGACGCACCAGGGAGCG
>QNAY01000287.1 GCA_003645605.1 Thermodesulfobacteriota bacterium | reverse complement strand
TTTTTTTGTCCTTCACTTTTGCGCGTATATGATATCTTGCGTATACGAGGGCCTTCTCCGTAATATCCTTGCCCCAAAACAGCTTGGCAGGATCATTTTGAAAATTTTTTCTTATACTGTTGAGGGCATTATCTTCTGTCCCAATATCTGATATCTGGTCTTTTAAAAAAGAAAAAATATTTTGCCCCATTTTTTTTGCAGGATCTTTGCGGATGGAACCTCTTGATTCCAGGAAAAGAAACATGCTGTAAAGGCCCTGTTCCAACAGTACGGCCAGGGTTTCATTAACAAGAGATGCCTCAAGTCCTTCAATTTCCGCCAATTTATTACCGCATTCGGCACATGCTAAATCGATATTTTTCATGTCTCGCTCACCTCCAGGTTCAACACGCGCACACGACCCATGCCTCTGGTATTCATGCCGCCGATTCCCAGGGCTTCCAGCAGACCCATGCTTTTTTCAATGGTTTGCCGAAGTTCTTTAATATCAAACCCGAGCGTTTTATTATCTATCCGGAAAAATTCAGGTCTATTGTAAACGACATCAAACCACATGACCGTTGACCGGGGAATGGCTTCATAGGTAAAGAGTGCGCCGTCGTCTGCCGCCCCGGTGGCTGGATCGATTGCCACAGAGGTCCTGACTTCGAGATTATCGTTGATCAACCTTGAGCAATTACTGTCTGTGACTATAACTGTCCTTTCCCGAATGGCCTTTGGTATGGTTTCAGATAATGATAGGTCAGGGCTTTTATCTGGGTCTTTTTCGAATTCAATTCCGCCAAGATATAATGAAGATGCCTCTATGGTACTGACGAACCTGTTTTCGGTTATGTTTTCAACATGGAATTTAATATCGGCGTCCTCCAGAAGGGACGGACTGGTGAGCCAGAAGGTACCTGCCGATGTATAAACGGGGAAAAGAAGAATTCTCGAATCATAGAACTGAACAAGACCCTGGAAACTCCCCTTGTCACTCCTTGAAAAGCCAAAAGCCGTGCAGACCGGACAATCATGTTGTCCGCAATGACCTTCGCCGTCACCTATGCCTTTCCCTGCACAGCTATAGTAAATATCATTGTTATTTTTATCTTTTTTGATCAGTGGCTGCCCATTTTTATCTATATTAATGATGTTATGGCCGTTTTCTAGAAACTCATAGGCAGGTCTCAAGTAGGTCATTTTTTGATATTTTTTACAGTCAATAGACCACAACCCCTTTTCATTCCGCTGCGGTTCAACTTTAGTGTCTCCCTGGACCACCATTGCGGCATAGGCCCGCAGCACCCCATTGAGACTGGAGCCTGGAATTTTCGGCAGATTTGAGCCGCATTCTCGTATGATCGTGTTATCGACATGGCCGAGTCTATAGCCGCCTGTGCCGACATGAACCGGATCCATGGTCAAGACAAAATACTGTTTTTTGTCATACGGTTTTGTCATTGTTAATCTCCTTATCATCACGCACTCTCTTTTTGAGTATGGTGTGCTGAAGTTCCATCATCCTGAAAAACAAACCGTTTTTTAGTGTCTCAATCATTAACTCTTTATTTTCATTAGTCATGGCAATAAATTCTTTATCCAGAGACGTCTCGACAAGCTTTTTAAACATGGGATGATCTCCGCCCCATAATTGATATTTGCTCAACCACAGCGCTTCGAGGTTTTTCAATTTTGTCTGCGTTATTCCCGAAAGTCCACTTCCCGTAGTCAAGTTGTCCCAGAGCCTGACAAATTTCTGTTCAAGTTCCTCCATGAAATACAAATTTGTTTCATGGGCTGATCTGAAAATTTCATGTCGCTTCTGGTTTGAGTCAAGGTATAAAAAATCATAATAATTGGGATAAAGGTGCAGCTTATCGCCTTTTTCAAGTTCGGAATAAGGCACGACATCACCGACAATCGTTTTGAAAAAACCTTTCCTGTCGGACGCGGTATTACCTGGATGAAGCAGTGCGTAAGCGTGATAGTAATCCATTTTACAGTTCCCCAGCCTGGCAGGGACATGGTAGCTGAACTCTTTGTCATTGTTTTCAGAGGGAACAACCCGTATATCGAATCTTCCGTCCTTTTTTTTCAGTTTTTTCTTTAACGGTAAAATCCCGTATTGCTTCATATGCTGAAAATCTTTTGAAATTATTGAGCATTCTCTTGGCCGAATCCAGGACGACAAACATGGGCATCCGCCGTCTGAAGAAGATATTCCCAACACTAAAGGGCAACCTGCCGGTCACCTTGCCGAATTGTTCCTGATAGTGTTTATAGATGTCCTGGCTGATCTTGACGGCCTGATCGGCCGGGACAATCGCCATAAACAGACAGGGGGAGGCTGTAATGACCCTGTAACGGAAATATGGTTTTGCAGTATTTGCCTGAATCTTCAGTTCACTTTGATCTGGATTATCCCAACTTTTGTCAGTAATTCTGATGATTGCCTCTTTAGGTTTCTTCAGAATATTGTCTATTGACTCGAGTTTATCTATTGAAACAATCAGATCAGCCTGACTACCACCGGAGGTGAGCAAGACCTCAATCCTTTCCGTCTGTACATCGCGGATCAACTCCGCCTCAAAGGTACCTCCAACGGCAGCCCTGCAGGCAAGGGTAACCCTGTTACGCCTGATCATGCCGCTCTTTTCTTTAATATCATTTATTATGGATGTTTTGAAAAAATTCCGGGTTGTTTGCCAAACATCGAGAATAGTTGACGGGGTCGGACTCTTGGCGTTGATGACGTTATACTTGCAGATTGGACCCAGTGCTTCCCCGCATCTGTTATCTATCAGGGTTTCAAGCGCCTTCTTTTTTTCATTTTTTTTATCTTTTTGAAAGTTACGGCCATGGGTATAGAGAAACGAAACATACTCTGAATTTTCTTCCTTATTCAGTATAGCATCAATGTCCGCAGTTATCCTGTCGTAGTTATACAAAATGTCTTGTAGTTTCTTTCTTGCCTGTTTTTCTTTCTCGCCCTTAAACTTCTCGATTTTATTCAGGGTCTTTATTTCCTTTTCAATACCGCGGGCCTCAGTGACAAAAAGGGTATGGAGCATCTTTCCATTAAGCCACTGGTCAAGATCAAACTTGGCCACAATAAGGGCAGCGCGCTGGTATTGGTCAACAATCTCGTCGATAAAAATGGTTTGTTTTATACCAACTTCATCCCTGTTTTTTTTGG
>QNAY01000286.1 GCA_003645605.1 Thermodesulfobacteriota bacterium | reverse complement strand
GAAAACTAACCAAAACTGTCATTTCGAGCAAAGCGAGAAATCTTATCGTACTGAAAATACAGGCATTAAAGATTTCTCCCTACGGTCGAAATGACAAAAAGAGGGATTTTCGTTCAGGCACTAGTTAAGATAATGAACTTCCAAAAAGGAATTAAAGGTCGCAATTGCGTTAGGAACGGGAGATAAATAAGTTGAACAACAATTAATAGGATTTTTTGTTGTATTCAAGGCGCGAGGAGCGAGCATAACGGGTTATGTGATCGACGAGCAACGAAGAATACGGCAAAAAAGATATTAATTTGTTCAAGTTATTTATTGTACGTTCCTTAGGTCATCATAAATGGAAAATGTCTGGCAAGGTCTAAAAGAAGTTCTTCGTCCCAAAATACATGAGGGCAGCTATCGGGTGTGGATTGCCCCTTTGACCTATGGGGGGATGGATGGCGACACCATTATTATCCTCTGCCCCAATCAGTTTTTTGTTTCCTGGGTCCAGGAGCATTATTTGCCCATGCTGAAGGATGCACTTATTCAAAAAGGACAGGCCTGGAAAATAAGGCTTTCTCCTGCCGAAATCGCAAAAGATGCTGCACGGGATCAGCTACACCTTCCAAACTTCGCCCCAAGTGAGGTACCGAGGCCCAGGTTCTGTGAACGCTATACTTTTAATGAGTTTGTAGTTGGGGACAGCAATCGTTATGCCTTTTCAGCTTGTTGGGCTACAGCTAACGGAGGGGATAATCACAATAATGTAATTTATCTGCACTCTGAAGCAGGACTCGGGAAAAGCCATCTTACTCAGGCAGTGGGGCAAAAAATACTTGAAGCAAGACCGGATACGAGACTTCGCTATCTTACTGCCAATGATTTCACCACCCAGGTCGTAAAATCAATAAAAAACGGGCAAATGGAAGCCTTTGTAAGCCGCTATCAAAAGGATTGTGACGTTCTGCTCCTTGAAGAGGTCCATTCCTTTGCGGGGAGAGAAAGGACCCAGGCAGAACTGGCCCTGGCCCTTGATCCTCTCATGGACGAGGGAAAGACAATAATTTTTACCGGAAGTCAACTCCCAAGGCAGATACACAATGTAAACGATCAACTGCGATCAAGACTGGCCAGTGGGCTTATCACCTCCATAAATCCACCGGATCCGTCTACCAGGAAAAAAATTATTAAACGTAAGGCCAAGAATCATGGAATATGTCTTAAAGAAGAGATTGTTGATTTTCTTGCCCAGCACCTGAAGGGCGATGTCAGGCGGATCGAAGGGGCTGTAATCGGGCTTGTGACCAAGTCCTCGCTACTCAGACAGCCTGTTGATATGGACTTGGCTCGAGAAGTAATTAAAGATCTGGTTGGAGAACCTGATGCCATTACTGTCGTGGATATAAGGAAAATGATCTGCCGTCATTTCCAGTTGAGCAGGGATGAGATTTGCTCAAAATCCAGGAAAAGGTCTATCGCACGGCCGAGACAAGTGGGTATGTATCTTGCCCGTCGCTATACCGAGTCTTCTCTTGAGGCAATAGGGAGAGAGTTCAGCCGTGATCATGCCACTGTGCTGCACTCTGTTAACCGTATAAAGCAACAGATGGATGAGTCTGTTAAGCTCAGGCACCAGATAGAATTTCTGATCAAGCAACTGGAAAAACAGCAGTGGCAGAACTGAACCTCTCTAATAATGAAAAATACCCTGGTTCGACAGATTTTGGAGATTGTGGGACCTGAGAATTTTTCCACAGATCCTGCTGATCTAAAGTGTTACTCCTATGATGCAAGCAGTATTAGCTCCCTGCCGGAGGCCGTAGCCCTTCCGGGATCTACAGAAGAAGTCTCTCAGATACTTTTCCTTGCAAATCAAGAAGGCTTGTCAGTATTCCCCAGAGGTGCCGGCACAGGTACTACAGGGGCATCCGTCCCGATTAACGGGGGGCTTGCGCTCTGTCTTACCAGGATGGACCGGATAATATCCATCAATCCCGGGGACCTCACCGCCATGGTAGAACCCGGAGTCGTTACAGGGAAGTTGCAGGAAGAAGTAACACGACACGGGTTGTTTTATCCCCCGGATCCTGCGAGTATGCGTTTTTGCACGATTGGAGGAAACGTGTCCACTGGTGCCGGAGGACCAAGAGCGGTAAAATACGGTGTTACCAGGGACTATGTAATGGCCCTGGAGTTGGTGCTTGCCGACGGGAGCGTGATCCACACAGGCACCCGGACGGCAAAAGGAGTGGTGGGATACGATCTTACCAGACTGATGGTAGGCTCTGAGGGCATGCTGGGTGTCGTGACCGGGATTACCCTGAAGCTTATTCCCGGCCCGGAAGCAGTTGGTACGCTTATCTCATTTTTCCCGGATGCAAAATCAGCCTCAAATACAGTAGTAAGCCTCTTCGAATCAAGGATTTTGCCCAGATGTGCGGAATTCCTTGATAAGATGAGTATTGAATTGATATCAGACCAGCTTCCGGTTGCAATACCTGAAAGGGCCGATGCCATGCTGCTTATTGAAGTAGATGGTGTCCGGGAATCTATTCCAAGGCAACTTGAGGCAGTGAAGAACTCCTGCAAGAACAGTGGGGCAACTGACATACATGTGGCAAAGTCCAAGGAGCAAGCAAAGGCATTCTGGTCTGCCAGACAGGATCTGTCCCCTGCTATCAGGAGCCTTGGATTCCCTGACAAAGTGAATGAAGATATATGCGTCCCAAGGAGCTGCCTGCCGGAGATGATAAGTGAACTGGAAAAAATAGGCAGGAAAAACCAAATCACAATCCTCAGCTTTGGCCATGCAGGTGATGGAAATCTTCATGTAAATCTCTTGCTTGATCTGAGTAACAGGGAAGAAAAGTCCAAGGGAGAAGACACTGTAATGGAAGTCATGGAGGCAACCCTGGCACTTGGAGGGACTATTTCAGGTGAGCATGGCGTTGGTCTTACAAAAAAACCTTTTATTCAGATGGAGATAGATAAAAGGGGCCTTGAGATCATGAGGGGTATAAAAAAAGTATTTGATCCCAGGAATATCCTGAATCCCGGGAAGGTGTTTCCATAAAGGAAATTTGTAAGCGTTCACGGGATTACAACGACTGTTTTAAAGCAACCCACTGAACTGTAAACGCTTACTTTTTTTGTAAGCGTTCACGCCCATATTGTCATTTCGACCGAAGGGAGAAATCTTAAATGCCCATGACTGT
>QNAY01000285.1 GCA_003645605.1 Thermodesulfobacteriota bacterium | reverse complement strand
CCCCAGATACATCACTTTATTGTTCCAATTTGTGAGCAGATACACATAATATGTCACAGTCATGGGCATTTAAGATTTCTCCCTTCGGTCGAAATGACAATATGGGCGTGAACGCTTACGAATTTTCTTATGGATAAGACCTTCTACGGTCATGTCATTTAAATTGATATGGCTTAGCTCAATTGCAGGATTTTTCAGGGATTCCATGTCCACACAGAAGCCATGGTTCTGGGAGGTGATTTCCACCTTGCCGGTTGTAAGATCCTTAACAGGTTGATTGGCCCCGCAGTGTCCGAATTTGAGCTTGAAGGTCTTGCCTCCAAGGGCCAATCCAATCAACTGGTGACCAAGACAGATGCCGAATATCGGCCGTTTGCCTATTTGATCCCTGATGGTCTCCACTGCGCAAGTAACGGCAGCAGGGTCTCCCGGTCCGTTGCTCAGGAAGAACCCGTCAGGCTCAAGTCTGTCTATGGCCTTGCTGTCCACATCTGCAGGCACAAGGAGGATTGTGCATCCTTTCCTCTTCCAGGGATCGAAGCATATTCAGTTTCACGCCGAAATCCATGGCCACCACACGCCGTGAGCCAGGCATGTCGGGCCACTGGAATTTATCAAGATCCATGCCCGGATTAACCAGGCGCCCGTCTTGCCACAACATGGGTTGCTTGCAGGTCACATCTTTGACAAGGTCACTGCCAGCCACATGTCCGGAGACTGCCTTGCCTTTTCAGCCAAGGAATCCGGGTCCAGGTCCTCTGTTGAAAGCACGGCCTTCATAGCACACTGAAGTCTGATGTGCCTGGTCAGGGCACAGGTGTCGATCCACTCAATTCCTGGTATATCACTCGCCTTTAGATAATCAGCAAGGCTCCCCTGAGACCTCCAGTCTGCTGAGGCCAATAAGGCTTTCATGTCTACCAGGTGTTACGGACCTTTATGCCGCAGGAGTGCAGTTCATTCTTGATCTGTTTGATGGTATAGGTCCCATAGTGGACAATAGATGCTATGAGTGCGGCATCTGCCTTGGCATACTTCAGCACATCATGCATATGATTTATGTTTCCAGCGCCGCCAGAGGCAATTACCGGAATATTCACATTTTCGGAAATAAGCGAGGTCAGCGCGATTTCATAACCCTGCTTTGTACCGTCCGTATCAATGGAATTCAGGCATATCTCGCCTGCCCCTAAGTCCTCTGCCTTCTTTGCCCAGGCAAGGGCGTCAATGCCTGTATACGTCCTGCCGCCATGGATAACAATCTCATAACCCGATGGAGTTTTTTCAGAAGGCTCGACTTTTTTAACGTCCATGCCAAGCACAATGCACTGGCTCCCAAAGGCCCCGGCCCCCGCTGAAATGATCTCAGGGTCCTTTACTGCCGCTGTATTGACACTCACCTTTTCCGCCCCGGCCAGGAGCACAGCGCGCATATCCTCAATGGTCCTGATTCCCCCGCCCACAGAAAAGGGTATAAAAATTTCCTCAGCCACACGGCGAACAACATCTATCATAATATCCCGCCGCTCACTGGAAGCGGTTATATCATAAAAAACAATCTCATCCGCACCCTCTTCATAATAGAACCTGGCCATTTCCACAGGGTCGCCGATATCCACATTCTCTTTAAACTTGACACCTTTTGTTGTCTTCCCGTCTCTCACATCAAGACAGGGTATGATCCTTTTACTCAGCATAATGACCGTTCCATGTGCAGAAGTTCTTCAGGATTTTCAGGCCGGGGGTCCCGCTCTTTTCAGGATGAAACTGCATGGCTATCAGGTTCTTATGGCCAATAATTGACGCAAACTCTATTCCGTAATCAGTAGTCCCGATAACGTATTTATCTGAAGCAGGCACTGGATAATAGGAATGGACAAAATAGAATTCATCAGTAGACTTAATCCCTTCCAGCACCGGATGCATCTTGATTAAATGAACGCTGTTCCATCCCATATGTGGTATTTTAAGGCGCTCATTTTCCTCGGAAAAAAGAGGAGAGGGAAACAGCTTAACATCCCCGCTGATCAGTCCTAAACACTGCGCACTGTTCTCTTCGCTTTTATCCAAAATGATCTGCGCACCCAGGCATATTCCCAGGATAGGTTTGCCGGTCTCAAGGACCTGCCTTAAAACTTCATCCAGACCAAGATGTCTCAGGTCGGCGATTGCCTGCCCGGCTGCCCCCACTCCGGGGAAGATGATTCTTTCAGAGCAGAGTATTTCTCCCGAGTTATGAGTTATGCAACAGGGAAATCCCAACTTCTTAAGGGCACATTCTACACTCTTCAGATTTCCTGCTTTGTAATCAATGATCGCAATCAAATATTTTCCTCCATCTCCCACACCCCACAAGGGCAAACGGCTGCGCAGAAGCCGCATCCTATGCACTTATCTTCGATAACCGTATATTCAAATTCTCCTTTTGGCCCCTCTGTCCTCTTGATTGCCCCCTGATAACATGTATTTTTGCACATGCGGCAATCCCTGCAGGCCCCGCAGGAGGCGCAGCGGTCGGCCTCCTGTTCCGGGACAAATTCCTCGCCGCAGGAGACCTCATAATACACTAGATTAATCCGGTCATAGGGAATAGCAGGCCGTTTTTCAGGCTCATAGTCCGTGTGCATCATTATGGCATGGATTGTCTCTGCTGCTCGGCGTCCCGCACCAATGGCATGAGTGATAAGTCCGGGCCGCGTGACATCACCAACGGCAAAAACCTTTACATCCGAGGTCTGACTCAGCTCGTTCACCACGATAAAGCCTCGCTCGGTATGGATCTCACGAGGGAGAAAATCCAGAATTGGAACCTCTCCAATGGAGATGATGACCGTATCGGCCTCCATGGATGTGCCGTCCTTGAAATAGATCGTCCGTTTTAGACGCCCTACCCCAAGTCCTTTAAGACCAGACCCAGGCCGAAGCCGTCATGGCCTTCTTTCATGGTCTCCAGCGCCAGGATATTTTCCATAGGAGAAAAATATGAACTGGATGTAATGGCGCTAAGTCGACACATGTTCCCTCCTTTTGATTATGATATAATTTATGGCCGGAAAGCTTAAGGCCCGCAGTAGAGACTTAATGTAGGGCGTCTAAATCAGCTAATTTTCTTTGCCCACTTTTTGGACCTCTTCTATTTGCTCGAAATCCTTTTAGGCTGGGCATTATGATCAATGTTTCCGGGTCCAAAAAGTGGGCAAAAAATAT
>QNAY01000284.1 GCA_003645605.1 Thermodesulfobacteriota bacterium | reverse complement strand
GCGTTCACAGGGCACCGCATCTGCTTTGTTGTCGGGCACTTGAAGTACAGGGAGTACGTCTGCGTACCCTCCGCCTCGCATCTGCAGCACCCTGTAAACGCTTACAGTTCGGTGGGTTGCGGTAAAATGGACGTTGTAACCCCGTGAACGGTTACATATTTTTTAGGGATGTGAACGGTTACCGAAAAGGAGCTACAGAGAATGAGAATTTATTACGAACAAGATGCCCCCATGGACGTACTTCAAGGAAAGACCATAGCCATAATCGGCTATGGTAGCCAAGGGCATGCCCATGCCCAGAACTTGAGAGATAGTGGGTTGTCCGTTGTCGTGGGGGAACTCCAAGGAACATCCAATTACGATCTCGCAGTCAAACACGGGTTTGAGCCTGTAAGTGCCGGAGAAGCTGCAGCCAAGGGAGATCTCATCATGGTCCTGGTGCCTGATCATGTCCAGGGCGGACTATACGAAAGTGCTATCAAGCCAAATCTGCAGACCGGGAACATGCTCCTTTTTGCCCATGGCTTCAATATTCACTTTGGCCAGATAATTCCTCCGGCCGACGTGGATGTTACAATGGTGGCACCCAAAGGCCCGGGACATCTGGTGCGCAGGGAATACGAAAAGGGTGCCGGTGTGCCCAGCTTGGTGGCCATACATCAGGATTGCACGGGAGAAGCCCTTAAAAAAACACTTGCCTACGCAAACGGCATAGGCGCCACCCGTGCGGGGGTTATTGAAACCACATATAAAGAAGAGACTGAGACTGATCTTTTCGGCGAGCAGTGTGTCCTCTGCGGTGGGGTCACCGAACTCATAAAAGCAGGTTTTGAGACCCTGGTTGAAGCAGGTTATCAGCCGGAAATAGCATACTTCGAATGCTGCCACGAACTCAAGCTCATAGTTGACCTGATTTACGAAGGCGGTCTGTCACAGATGCGTTACTCAATCAGCGATACGGCGGAATATGGCGATCTTACCAGGGGGAAGCGCATAATAACAGAAGAAACAAGAAAGGAGATGCGCAGGATCCTTGATGAGGTTCAGAGTGGCAGATTTGCCGGGGAGTGGATGTCGGAAAACCAAGTCAAACGCCCTGTATTCAACGCCCTCAGACAGCGGGAAAAGGAACATCCTATAGAAGAGGTCGGCTCCCGCCTGAGGGATATGATGAGCTGGCTCAAGAAGTAGCTAAACCCTTAATGCATTCTCCTCGCATTCCGGTTTCCAAGGAAGGTGTCCCTTTCATAGGTATTGCCGTCCTGGCCGCTGTGATATGTTCTTTACTCAACTGGCCTGCTCCGGCTGTGGTCTTTTTTGTGATTGCGGTCTTTGTTCTCTTTTTCTTTCGGGACCCTGAGCGTATAATTCCTTCAGGCTCGGGTCTGGTGGTATCACCTGCTGACGGTCGGGTTATCGAGATAGCTGAAGACAACATGGGCTCCCTTAAGGGAAAAGACGTAAAGCGAATCAGTATATTTATGAATATTTTTAATGTGCATGTAAACAGGGCCCCAATTATGGGGAAAGTTCAACAAATTTCGTACCAGCCGGGATCCTTCTGGCCTGCTGACCGAAAAAGGGCCTTGCTTGAAAACGAGCGAAATGCCCTTTTGATCCGCAGCGAGGACGGAATGGAGCTGACCGTTGTACAGGTGGCGGGTATAATAGCCAGGCGAATTGTTTGTTGGGCTGAGGTCGGTGATAGGGTTAAAGTCGGTGAACGCTTTGGACTTATTCGTTTTGGATCTCGCCTTGACGTGTATGTCCAGAAGGATGTTTCAGTGTTGGTGAAAAAGGGCGACAGGACAACGGCCGGGCAGACGGTTCTTGCTAAAAATATTCTGCCATAAAAAACACTAATATCATAATTAAGAAACTAATTCCCAATTCCTTATTTCTAACAGGGGATCTCCCATGAAACAAAAGCAAAGCGGTGATTCAGCAGACAAGACCTCAAGACGTAGCATATATCTCCTCCCAAACCTGTTGACATCGGCAAGCCTGTTCAGCGGATTCTATGCCATTATTGCAGCTATTAAAGGAAATTATCAAACCGCTGCCGTAGCCATCCTGATATCCGGTATTTTGGATGGTCTGGACGGCAGGGTGGCTCGTTGGACCCGTACTACGAGTAGATTCGGCATGGAGTATGATTCCCTTTCCGACCTGGTGGCCTTTGGAGTAGCCCCCGGCATACTGGCCTATATGTGGGGACTGCAGGATTACGGCCGGCTCGGATGGCTTGCTGCCTTCCTATATGTGGCAACCACTGCCCTCAGGTTAGCCAGATTCAATACCCTGAGCCAGAGCAGCAATATCAGCAGCACAAGGGATTATTACTTCTTTGGTCTGCCCTGCCCTTCTGCAGGGGCTGTATTGGCTACATCTGTGCTTTTATGCCAGCATGTTGGTATATTTGGCCCGGTACGTCATGTGGCAGTGCTAATCATGGTCTATGGCCTTTCCTTTCTGATGGTCAGCAATGTGCGTTACTATGGTTTCAAGGAAGTCCGCTGGCTTCAGCAGCATCCTTTTTCCAGTATGGTAGTGCTGATTCTGGCCATAACGGTAGTTGCTATGGAGCCCAAGGTGACGCTATTTGTCCTTATAGCTACTTATGTGATATCCGGGCCTGTTTTGATGTCTCTTAGGGCCTTGAGACCCAAGTCGTTGAGGTCTGGTGCGAAACATCACACCAAAGATGTTTCTCCCGGCAGAGATGATGGGATATAAAAAAATGGATTGCGGTAAAATGGGCGTTGTAATCCCATGAACGGTTACAAAAAATGAATAGCAATGATAGGATAATAATATTTGATACCACATTAAGGGACGGTGAGCAGTCTCCGGGTGTATCTCTAAATGTTGAGGAAAAACTCCAGATCGGGAGGCAGTTGAAAAAGCTGAATGTCGATGTGATTGAGGCCGGATTTCCTATTGCTTCCCCAGGTGACTTTGAGAGTGTTAAGTGCATTGCGCAGGAACTCAAGGGTTTACAGGTTGCCGCCCTGGCCCGTGCCAATGAGAAAGACATCGATACTGCATGGGAGGCCATAAAGGAGGGAGAAGATCCTCGAATACATACGTTCATTGCCACCTCTGATATCCACCTCCAGTATCAACTGAGAAAGACCAGGAAGCAGGTACTGGATATGGCCCGGGCTGCGGCAGGATATGCTGCAAAATACACCAGCAATGTGGAGTTTTCCGCTGAAGACG
>QNAY01000283.1 GCA_003645605.1 Thermodesulfobacteriota bacterium | reverse complement strand
TCTTTGATGATATGCTGAACCGATCCGTTCCGTTTTACATAGAGATCCAGCGGATGATCACCGAAATGGTAAATGACTTTGCCGTTGATGGCAGCAGCATCTACGACCTTGGATGTTCCACCGGAACAACTTTGGTGAATATAGCTTCACAGGTCAAAAAAGATGTCAAACTGATTGGTATTGATAATTCGGATGAAATGCTTAAAAGGTGTAAAGAAAAACTTAATGAACGTGGGGTAACTAAAAATCTTGAACTGCAAAAAGTGGATTTAAATCAAGGGATAACAATCTCAAATGCATCAGTAGTAGTGATGATCCTTACCCTGCAATTTGTGCGTCCCCTATATCGAAACGCCCTGGTCAAGTCCATATATCAGGGTATGAACAGAGACGGGTGCCTGATATTAGTCGAAAAAGTCCTTGGTGAATCCCCTATGTTGAACCGGCTTTTCATAAAATACTACTATGCATTGAAAAAAAGACGGGGCTACAGCAATCTGGAAATCACTCAGAAACGCGAAGCGCTTGAAAATGTCCTCATCCCCTATAAGCTCCTTGAAAATCGTAAGATGCTCAAAAAAGCCGGTTTTCGTGAGATCGATGTCTTTTTCAAGTGGCATAATTTTTGTGGGATAGTAGCAATCAAATAATGATCTCAATCGGCAATTTTCTATTTCGTTTTCGCAATATCCTTTTTCCACTATGTTTTGGATTAGCGCTGGTTGGCCGAACGCCGCTCTTGCCTTCTGAATGGCTGGCCTTTGCGATAGGTTTCGCAATTGCTGTATCAGGTCAAATCCTGCGGGCGCTGACTATCGGCCTGGCATATATAAAGCGTGGGGGCAAGAAACGCAGGATATTTGCTAAAGGTCTTGTAACCGACGGGATATTTGCCCATTGCCGAAACCCTCTGTATTTGGGAAACATCTTGATAATTATAGGTGTCGGAATAGCCATTAATTCTTTCTGGTTTGCCGTTGGAGGAGGAATTTTCTTCATATTTGCATATTACGCAATTGTAGCGGCAGAGGAAAATTTTCTTCAAGAAAAATTTGGTAATGTCTATGATGAGTACTGCAAAGATGTTAATCGCTTCATGCCGCGGCTTCATGGGATGGCAAGTACCATCAGGTCTATGAAATTTCATTGGAAAAGACTCGTCGTCAAAGAATATGGAACCACCTTTAGCTGGTTTGCCGGTCTGTGTATGATACAGCTCTTGAAAGACAGATATTTGGCCTCCGGGTTCCATCTCCATAGTGATACGGGTCTGTTGTGGGGAGGTCTCCTTTTTTTGGCAATATTGCTTTATGGAGTTGCCAGGTTCCTGAAAAAAAGCAGGATAATACGTGCGGATTGATAACTGCGATCACAGGCAGAAAAGATGCATGCGTCTCTAAAGGGCCTTAAACCCGGATTTGACAGTGTCGTAAAAAGTCAAGGCCTTGATCATCATTTGGACCATTTGAATTTTTAACAAGAGAGAGCCATGCGCATATTAGTGGTTGAAGATGACAGAAAGATCGCCTCGTTTATTGTCAAGGGCCTCCAGCAAGCAGGCTTTGCCGTGGATCATGCTGAAAATGGTGAAGAAGGATTAGACCTTGTGCTCACAGTGCCCTATGACGCAGCAGTCGTAGACATTATGCTGCCCAGGCTGGACGGTCTGAGCCTGATAGCAGAGATGAGACGGCAGAAAATCAATACACCTGTTATTATATTGAGCGCCAAACGGTCAGTAGAAGACAGGGTCAAAGGGCTTGAGACAGGAAGCGACGATTATCTTACCAAACCCTTTGCCTTTTCAGAACTGCTGGCCCGCGTACAGGCGCTTATCCGCCGCTCCACCTCCGGTCCTCAGGAACCTACCGGACTTACGGTTGAAGATCTAAAAATGGATCTTGTAAAACGCAGGGTCACCCGGTCCGGGCTGGAAGTTGATCTTCAGCCCAGGGAATTTTCCTTGCTGGAATACCTGATGCGTAATGCAGAGAGAGTGGTCTCCAAGACCATGATTATGGAGCATGTGTGGGACTATAATTTTGATCCCCAGACAAACGTGGTGGATGTGTTGATCTGCAGACTCCGGAACAAGTTAGACCGGGATTTTGACAAGAAATTGATCCATACCATCCGGGGCGTTGGATATGTTCTTAAAAAATCTTAGTATATTTACCAGAACTACGGCCTTCCGGCTGACCCTTTGGTATTCGTCCATCTTCATATTGAGTTCACTGGCACTTTTTCTGCTGGCCTACTTTCTGGTTTCATTAACGGTGAGGGACCAGGATCAAAAGATGATCCGGTTGAAGATCAATGAATATGTATTGATGGAGCAGGCAGAAGGGACAGATGCCTTGCTTAAAGAAATCCGCCAGGAACACTCCAGTAATCGGTTGGCGGGTTTTTTCGTCCGCGTTGCAGACCCCCAAAACCGTACATTGGTTCTCACTGTCCCCCGCCATTTTAAGAAAACGAATCCCAAAATGTCAAGCAATAAGAACAGTGATCCAACTGATAATTTGCTGTTTCTCCCCGGGGAAAAGGACGAAGATGTGCTTCAAGTTACTACCAGGCATCTCAGCAATGGCTATATACTTCAAGTAGGCAAGGGGCCGGAAGAACGGGAAGATTTCCTTGAACGTTTCAGGGAGATCTTCGGTCTGATCATGATTCCCGTAGTGCTGATCGGGCTTATAGCCGGTGCTTTTTTGGCATTCAGGTCACTCAGGCCCATTCGGGACCTCATACATACTGTCCGTGACATAGACACAGGGAAAATGGATGCCCGTGTACCCTCCAGCCATACCGGCGATGAATTAGATGAGCTGGTCCGGCTCTTTAACAACATGCTGGAAAAGATCGAGACGCTCATCACCGGGATGCAGGATGCCCTGGATAATGTGGCACATGACCTGAGGACCCCTGTGACCCGGCTTAGGACCGTTGTTGAAACGACCCTCCAGTCAGAAAGCGATCAGGAGGCCCTCCGGGAGGCCCTGATGGACTGTGCGGAAGAATCAGAACGCTTAATGACCATGTTGAACACCCTTTTGGATATCTCAGAAGCAGAGTCCGGGGTGATGAGACTCAATATCGAAGTCGATGTGGCAATGCTCATTAAAGACGTGGTGGAACTCTATCAATATGTGGCCGAGGAAAGACAGATAAGCATATCCGCCACAGTCCCCGAAGGGCTGAAGGCCCGTGTAGACGCCAGCC
>QNAY01000282.1 GCA_003645605.1 Thermodesulfobacteriota bacterium | reverse complement strand
TCACCCTTTCGCTTGTGTGATCTCTTGGATCTGTCACGCCTGCTTTCGGATATCTCCTCTCCGGAATCCAATGTAGGGAAGAGGTAATGAAGGACGATAATGTAAAGCAAATTATGCCTCTACTGTAAGGAAAATTATGCCGGGTAGACAGGTTGGTGAATGGGATGAATTCTATTTGTATACCCATATTAATCGGTGATAAAGGGCATTATCGTTAAAATGGGGGTTGACAGTCATTTTTATGTTCGGCATAATTATCCTAACATATAACCAAGGAGATTAGCTATGTCGAATTCATCACGAGTTGATCCCAAGTGTGAGGCATTATGTGAGCAAGGTACCATGAATAACCGCTTTGATAGAGTGAGTGATCAGCTTTTTAAGAAAGAGGAATTCTTTGATCCTCGCGATCTTGTGCAGGTAAGGTATGAGATGTTACGCCGCGTACACAGAGAGGAGATGACGGTTACGGATGCAGCATCTGTCTTTGGTTTCTCACGCGTTGCCTTTTATGATACACAGAAGCGCTTCCAGTCCCGGGGGATTGCTGGTCTGCTGCCAGGGAAGCGGGGCCCTAAACAGGCCTACAAACTTACACCCGAGGTTGTGAAATTCTTGAAAGAGGCTTTAGCACAAGAGCCTTCACTGCGGCCTTCATCACTGGTCAAACGAATAGAAGAACATTTTGGAATTTCAGTGCATCCGAGGAGTGTTGAGCGGGCTCTGGTCAGGCATCAAAAAAAACGCCGCGCTTAAATGCCCCGGAGCTCTCAATGGTGGAAAGATACGAGGAACTGCGTGATCTGGCACTATCAAGACAGAGGTCCTCTTGGAGTCTGGGGTTGGCCCTTTTCCTTCGCCGTGGAATGGCCGCATGGATGAATGCATGGAAGGATTGGTTGCCCCCTAAAAGACCTGCACCAGATAAAGAGATCCTTACCAGGACAAAGATCCCTGATGGGATACAGGAACATATTATCATGGGATTGGTGAGCATGGCAATAAATGGCAGAGGGGAGGTATGGCTGTGACGACAGGGGTAAATTCAAAGGTAACTGCAAAACACTTAAATCGTGATGCCTACCTCTATATCCGGCAGTCCACTGTGAGACAGGTGTTCGAAAACACTGAAAGTACGAAGCGACAATATGCGCTTCAGCAAAGGGCTGTTGCACTGGGCTGGCCTTATGAGCATGTACATGTTATCGACAGTGATCTAGGGCAATCGGGCGCGTCCGCAGCTGACCGGGAAGGTTTTCAGCGGCTTGTCTCCGAGGTCACCATGGGTCGTGTAGGGATCGTGCTCGGCCTGGAAGTCTCACGATTGGCACGGAACAACACTGACTGGCACCGGCTGTTGGAAATCTGCGCACTTTCAGATACCTTGATCCTGGATGAGGATGGCATCTATAATCCAAATGATTTTAATGATCGCCTTCTCTTAGGTCTGAAGGGTACAATGAGTGAAGCAGAGCTGCACCTTTTGATGGCACGTCTTCGGGGAGGTATTTTAAATAAGGCACGCAGGGGAGAGTTGGCCACTCCATTGCCGATTGGGTTTGTCTACGATAATAATGAACGAGTCCAACTGGATCCGGACAGACAGGTGCGTGAAACAATCATCCTCTTTTTTAAAACATTTCGTCGCACTGGTTCAGCAGGGGCAATAGTGAAGGAATTCAATAAACAAGACATTTTGTTTCCACGACGTCCTCGCTCAGGCCCCAAGAAAGGAGAACTTATATGGGGAGAGTTGGAACATTCCAGGGCATTGCGAACCCTTCATAATCCTCGCTATGCCGGCGTATTTTTCTATGGCAGGACACGGACACGCAAGGGAGTAGATGGACGAATATTTTCCGAGAAGCTTCCGCAAGAGGAATGGCATACCTTGATTCCTGAAGCGCATGAGGGGTATATATCCTGGGAGGTGTTTCAGGATAATCAGAGACGTCTTATGGAATCTGCCCAAGCCCATGGAAAAGAACGCCGGAAGAGTCCGCCCCGTGAAGGTCCGGCATTGCTTCAAGGCACAGTCCTTTGCGGACTCTGTGGTACAAGAATGACCGTTCGTTATCATATGCGTAGCAATCAGATGTATCCAGTTTATGTCTGCCAACGAGAAGGAATTGAGCATGGTCACCGGATCTGCCAACACATTCCTGGCGCCGGTATCGATAAGGCGATTTCTGATCTTATCCTGGAAACGCTGACGCCCATGACACTCGAAGTGGCCTTGAGGGTCCAGGAGGAATTTTCAGCCAGGCTGGAAGAGGCGGATCGCCTTCGTTTTAAACAGGTAGAGAGAGCTCGCTATGAAGCAGACTTAGCCAGACAACGCTATATGCAAGTTGATCCCAACAATCGACTTGTGGCCGACATACTTGAAGCGGAGTGGAACGATAAGCTCCGTGCCCTGCAACAGGCACAAGAGGACTACGAACATCAGCGGCAAAAGGACCGGATACTGGTAGATGAGGATGAGCGTATACGTGTCATGGAGCTTGCTACTGACTTCCCCCGGTTATGGAGAGATCCCAAGACATTGGATCGTGATCGTAAGCGGATGGTCCGTCTACTCATTGAAGATATTACGCTTATAAAAAAAGAGATAATTACTGCACATGTACGATTCAAAGGAGGAACGAATACAACATTGACTCTTCCTCTCCCATTACCATCTTGGAAGAAATGGAAGACGCCGGAAGAGATTATTAAAAAAGTAGACCATCTAATTGATAAACAAACGGACAAGCAGATTGCAGATACATTAAACAAGCAGGGTTTACGTTCTGGTACAGGGAGGCCCTTCCATTCACATATGATTGCACGAATCCGTAAGGAGTATGGCTTAAAAAGTCGTTATGATCGTCTCCGTGAGGATGGAAAGTTAACCTTGGATGAAATGTCAGGCAGGTTTGGTGTAAATCCCCAAACTATCAAAATATGGCGAAGGCATGGTCTTGTCTGTGGATATGCATATAACGATAAGAAGTGCTGCCTTTTTGAACCACCAGGGCCAAATGCGCCAGCCAAAGGACAAGGAAAAAATCTTAAAGAACGACGTCTATTTCCAGAGGTCGTATCTGATTAAACACAGGAGGTGTAGTATGAAGCATAATCCTTGTCCATGGCACGCCCCTTACCGTCCATACTGATCTTGATGTCATGATCTTTCAGGGTTCCAGTAAAATCACTGCTGGTGTACTGGGATCCCTGATCAGTGTTG
>QNAY01000281.1 GCA_003645605.1 Thermodesulfobacteriota bacterium | reverse complement strand
TCGGCTATGGCAGTACTACCCATAGCTGAGAAAAGACGATCACAGCTTGCCCTCTGAAGGCTCAAAAGAGCCTTCAGAACTGCGTCACAAAACTCGCTTGCGCTTATATGAAATATCCAGAGAAAGAGAAAACCACTTGACTTAAAAAACATCGATCTTATTTTTCTTCTGAGATCTATTTTACTTCATTTAATCCAGAGGAGGTTCATACCATGTTTGAAATTACACCTTGGAGACCATTACGTGAACTGAGCAATCTTAGAAGGGAAATGGAGGATCTTTGGGGGAATTTGGCCGGTGAAAGAGAATTTCTGCCCATGAAAGGGGAATGGATGCCTGCTTTGGATGTATCAGAGACAAAGGATTCCCTTATTGTAAAAGCCGAAATTCCAGGCATGGAACCTAAAGATGTTGACATATCTCTCTCTGGTGACCTGCTGGTAATAAAGGGGGAAAAGAAGCAAAAAACCGAAGAAAAGAAAGAAAGCTTCCATCGCATTGAAACCCGCTATGGAGCTTTTTCCAGGACAATCAGAGTTCCTGTATCGGTGGATTCCGATAAAATAGAAGCCTCCTATGATAACGGGATCTTAAAAATTGTCCTCCCCAAAAAGGAGGAGGTAAAGGCGAAACAGATCGAAATCAAGTAAGCGTTCACAGGGCACCGCATCTGCTTTATTGCCGGGCACTTGAAGTACAGGGAGTACGTCTGCGTACCCGTACGCCTCGCACCTGCAGCACCCTGTAAACGCTTACAGGGCTGATCCTATCCCGTTCTTCCAAAAACCTGTAAGGCGGCTTTAACTGCCGCCTTTTTTATTGACTAAGAGGTCAACACTGCTATAAAATAATTTAATGCTTTCACCATCTTTAAGTCCAGTCTATCTTTTGGAGTTAAATCAGCAATATGATTCCAATCCGGCAACGCCCGACCGAGTGTGAAACGATGCCTTCCCAATGATTTTTCAAAAATTTCTCTTCAAAAAGTTTTTCTTTTTGAATAAGTTGCCGATATAAACAAATAGTAAATAAAAAATGGGGGTGGATGAAATGAACAAAATTGAAAAAAGGCATGAAGGTGTTGAGAGAAAGTTTCTTAAAATTATTGCTTGCTTAACCTTTCTTGTGTTTTCAGTATTCCCGTCTTATTTAGCTTTTGCGGCTGAAGGAGCTGCCACCGTAACGATCAGCGTTAATGATCAGGGGAAAACCATCATCCTGGCTGATGGAGTCAAATTAGGCATATCCGCCGGGGATGGCTGGCGTACTTTTACATTGTCTTCCGGTGAAATGATCGCAGCTTTTATTGATCCTCGCACCGATGCGCCATCAATTAAGATCTATTCAGGTACGGTACAGGTTGAGGCCGGGAGCACGACGACCACAGTTCCGGAAGGAGCAGCCATGTCCGTAAATGTAAATCATGAGACCGGGGCGGCATCCGTAACTGCTATTACCGGTACGGTGAAGGTTGAGGCCGGAAGCACGACGACCACGGTTCCGGAAGGATCAACCATGGCTGCCGGTGTGGATACTGAGACAGGAGTTGCAACGGTAAGCGCTGTTACAGGCACGGTTGAGGTGACCTCTGAAGGACAGACAGTATCTGTTCAGCAAGGAGATGCAACCACAGTTTCTCAGGGAGAACCTCCTTCGCCTCCGGCCCCTGCGCCTCCGGCCCCTGTACCTCCTGCGCCTGCGCCTCCTGCACCGCCGGCTCCGCCCGAACCACCTGCTCCTCCTGCGCCGACTCCGCCTACTCCGCCCGAACTGCCCGATGCACCATCCGATCAACCCAAAAGCATTTCTTCATGATAAATGGTCTCGGTTGCTAATTGCTTAATTCAGGTCTAAAATAGGGGGGGGGAAGATATGGCTGTACTTCTTGTACAGGCAAGATATTGGAAAAAGGGGTTTTCGTATTTGGTGCTTCTTGCCTTTGTTTTGGCCCCGTTTCTTGCTTTGGCCACAGAACCGGCAGGTAACATTCACATTGGTCAACTCGATATTCATCCTTCACTGAGTGTTCAGGAGGAATATAACGATAATATATACAATGAGGATAAAGGGGAAACAGGGGCTGCCATAACGACTATTTCCCCAGGGATCGCCTTTCAGCTTCCTTTACAAAAACATCTATTAAATATGGATTGCCGGGCTGAATTTATAGAACCTTCACGCCATCAGAATTATGAAGCGGACAATTATTTCGCCAATATTATGCTCGATTTGGACTTTAATAGACTTAACGTCCAGATTGGTGACAATTTTGCACGTGATTCCGTTGCACCTGATTCAGAAAATGATATCAGGAATGATTACTACCAGAACCGCTTCTTCCTTGATACATCGTACAAGCTTGCCGACCGCTATAAGATAAAAGGTTTTTACAGGAATGAACTCAGGGACTTTAACAGGTTTCATAAGCAAGAGCAGTCTGATCCCGAGCTGGATGATTATACGAAAAATGAGGTTGGATTTAACCTTTTCTACCGGTTTTTACCCCTGACCTCAGCCCTTGTTGAATACGGCTATACCAATATAAATAATGACGACATGGGACTTCCATCAACTGACTCCGATACTCAGCGTTTATGGCTGGGCCTGACATGGGAAGCAACATCAAAGATCACCGGGACAATCAAGGGCGGTTATACGTACAGAAATTACGACGGCGATACAGATGATTTTGACGGCTTCGGGATGAAAGGGGATCTGACATATAAATTTACATCATACACTAATATTGGTTTAAATGGATTCAGAAAGCCCGTTGATACTTCAGTTACTCAAGAGGATGCAGTTTACGGAACATACTATGTTTCTACCGGGGGGACACTCTCCGTAGACCATAGGCTCACCCATAAGATAACAGCCAGTGCTCACGTGTCATACACTAATGACCACTATGAGGAAAAAGGAAAGGCCGGAAGAGAGGCCGGGAAGAGAAGGGATGATGATCGCTATGGCATCGGTGTCGGTGTTAATTACCGGATCCAAGACTGGCTCGGATGTAATATAAGTTATAATTATGTGGATAATGATTCCAACTTTGATAATGAGGAATACCAGACAAATATTATAGCGAGCAAGATATCCCTATCCTTTTAATTAGTGTTTGAACGAAAACTAACCAAAACTGTCATTTCGAGCAAAGCGAGAAATCTTATCGTACTGAAAATACAGGCATTAAAGATTTCTCCCTACGGTCGAAATGACAAAAAGAGGGGTTTT
>QNAY01000280.1 GCA_003645605.1 Thermodesulfobacteriota bacterium | reverse complement strand
TGTGGATACAGATAGGCTGCGTGAGGAAAAAGAGCGCGGCATATCCATTGAATCAGGCATAGCCCCTTATGTCCTCCCTTCGGGGAGGAAGATTGCCTTTGTGGATGTTCCGGGGCACAAAAACTTCTTTAAGAATACAATCCGTGGACTCACCGTGACGGACATTGCTGTCCTTGTGATAGCTGCCGATGATGGTGTGATGCCTCAAACAAAAGAGCACCTGGAAATCCTCAAGTTTGCCGGTTGTGAAGGCGGAGTTGTGGTTCTGTCCAAAGCCGACCTGGTTGATAGAGAAATTCTGGGGATGGCTGTGGAAGAAGTCCGTGAACTTGTAAGAGGCTCCTTTCTCGAAGGCCGGCCGGTTATTCCCTTTTCGGCCGTGGACGGGCAAGGAAAGGAGGCTGTCTTAAATGCCCTGGAGGAAGAATGCAAGGATGCTTGCGGAAAAGATCCAAATGCCCCCTTTAGGATGTATATCGATCAACTGCGGGGGATCAAAGGATACGGCACCGTGGTGTCAGGGACCATCTTGTCAGGTAAGATCGGCACAGAGGATATGATAGAGATATATCCAACCGGCAGAAAAACCAAGGTTCGTTATCTTCAGGTTCATCATCAAAAGGTCGACATGGCCTATGCAGGCCAGAGGGTAGGCATCAATCTTCCAAACGTCAAGCTTAATGAGATAAAAAGAGGCATGGTTCTGGCGGATACAGGGATGCTGAGGGCCAGCTATTTGATCAACGGCTGTTTTTACTACCTGTCAGATCAGAAGAGACCATTGAAAAATCGAACAAGAGTCAGATTTTACACCGGAACAGCGGTATCAAATGCCCTGATGGTATTCATGGAACAAGACGTCTTGAAACCCGGCCAACAGGCCATGGTTCAGTTCAGGCTGTCAGGCAAGGCTGCACCACTGCCTCGCGATCGCTACGTGGTCTGCACCATGAATCCACAGACTATCATAGGCGGGGGAACGGTACTCGATATAACCGATAGAAAATTCCGGCGCGCACATTCAGGCACTATCCGGTTCCTTGAGGCAATGGACAGGCAGGACATAACGAGTGCCATTGAGAATTTGTTGGCTGATACAATCGATCGTCCCCTTCAGGTGAAAGATATTGTCGGCAGGACCAGATTTCCTGAAGACGAGGTTAAAAAGGTCCTCAAAGGCATGGCAGGCAAAAAATTGCTCATCGATTTTGGTGGGGACGGCTACTTCAGCCTGATGCGATACTCGGAGCTCAAGGAGATGATGCTCCAAGTTCTGGAGAAAACCCATCAGGCAAATCCTCTCAAGTCATATATCTCTAAGAAAGAGATACGGGAAAGACTTGCCCAGGGGCTTCACCCCTGCGTCTTTGATGAGATATTGAAGGAACTTCAACTAAAAGGGAAAATTGTTGTTGAAAGTGAATCGGTCCGCTTGCCTGGTTTTGTTCCGCGGCCAAGCAGTGAACAGCAACAGATCATTGAGGATATGCTTAACTTTGCGGACCACACTGGATATGCTCCCTTCAGCGTGGATAAATTTTGGAAGTCTTGCGAGAGAAGTTACGACAGAGAGGAAATCCGGAAATTGGCGCTTTTTCTTTGTTCTCAAAACCAACTTACACGGCTCAACAATGGCCGGTTCATTTCCCCAAAAAAGATGGATAAAATCAAAGAAAAGATAAGAAAGCACATCGTTGAAAAAGGTAGTCTAACACTTCATGATTCCAAAGAAATACTGGGATTCGGCCGAACAGGGGGAGTACCTGTCTTAGAACACCTTGATACAATCGGATTCACTATGCGGACCGGCGATGTCAGGGTGTTGAAAAAGAGATGAGAGATGGAAAAAATTAGAATCCGGAAAGTGAATGAAGAGCTCAAAGATTATTTCAGCAACTACAACCTGAACACCTGCTTTACTTGCGGCACATGTTCCGGCGGTTGCCCGGCCACGGGCACACCGGAACTGGAGGGTCTTGACGTCAGGAAGATCCTCCGGATGCTTGTATTAGGCATGGTGGAAGAGGTTGTCTCTTCTGATTTTCCCTGGCTCTGCACCGGTTGCGGACGTTGTGTCTATGCGTGTCCCATGGGAGTTGACATCGTATCTCTCATGAAAAAGATGAAGGGTCTGAGGCCGCGCGATCAGGTCCCTGGGGTCGTTCACAAGGGTGTGGAGGCGGTTTTGGCCACTGGGAACAACATGAGCATTCCCAAGGCAGATTATTTTTACCTCATGGCAGACTTGGGCCAAGAACTGGAGAGAGAGGAGTGCCCGGGATTTTATGTCCCAATTGATAAAAAACGTGCTGATATAGTCTTTTGGCCCAATTCCAAGGAGGTGTTTGCTGACAACGACGACATGAAATGGTGGTGGAAGATATTCTACGCAGCCCGCGAAAACTGGACCTCGCCCTCTGAAAACTGGGAGTCCGTGGACTGGGGGTTGTTTACAGGCAACGATGAGGCAACAAAGATCCTGGCAAGACGGAAGATCGATTTCATGAAACAGAATGACATTAAAAGGATGATAATGCCGGACTGCGGTGGCGGTTCATTTGGCTGTCGTGTAGGTATGAAGGCCTGCAAAGAGGAAGATCCATCTGCCCAAGTAAATTTTATATATCTCTATGAATACTTGATTGAGCTGATCGAATCAGGCCGCATCAGGCTGGACAAGTCTGTACACGCGGGCAAGGTCTTTACCTGGCATGACTCCTGTAAGCATGGACGTGAGCTGGAGCGGGTCTTTGGCAAAGGATTCTATGATGAGCCCCGGTGGATCATAGAGCAGTGCGTGGATGACTTTGTGGAGATGTATCCAAACAGGGCCAACAGCTTTTGCTGCGGCGCGGGTGGCGGAATGTGGCCCATGCCCTTTGAAGATCAATCGGCCTATCATGGCCGCAAGAAGTTTGAATCCATAAAAAACAGCAGGGCCGATGTGGTGGTGGTCGGCTGCTCCAACTGCCGCGATCAGCTCATGAGACGAATTCCCAAGTATCATACTGATTACAAGTATGAAGTGAAATACATATGGCAACTGGTGGCCGAGTCCCTGATCATTGAACCTTGGAGCGATGAGGAGATCGCTACAGGAGATGCTAAGGGCAAGGAACAGTGGGAGATCTTGGGCGTTGACCTGTCTGAGGAATGGTAAGGATCTGTTCAAAACCACCGAAGGAGTTATTCCTTGTCATAGACAAATCCGATAGCCCTGTTGTTTTGTATTGATAATTTCTATTT
>QNAY01000279.1 GCA_003645605.1 Thermodesulfobacteriota bacterium | reverse complement strand
TACCCCCAGATACATCACTTTATTGTTCCAATTTGTGAGCAGATACACATAATATGTCACAGTCATGGGCATTTAAGATTTCTCCCTTCGGTCGAAATGACAATATGGGCGTGAACGCTTACAGTTATTGAATGTTGTCTCCCTGCAACCCCCTGGACTGGCTGTCTTTCTGTTTGATCTCCAGGGCAAGTGGATATACCTGGCTCTTAGTCATGCCGGTAAGCCGGACCAGAAGATCCACACTATCCCTGACTGACAAGCTCTTTTCTGAAATCAGGTGCTGAAGCGCCTTTCTTACTGCCTCCGGATCACGGCAGGATTTCCTGTGTCTATCCTCATCCGCCCCTTCTATCACCAGGGTAATTTCACCTCTCACACGTCCCTTTGAAAGCTGTTCTAGAATACCTGATACTGAGCCGGATATCACAGTCTCATGCATCTTTGTGAGCTCCCTGGCCATTACCATCTGCCTATCCCCTAAAATACCCAAGATATCTTCCAGGGCATCAAGCAGGCGATGGGGTGCCTCTAAAATTACGATTGTGTGAGGAATTTCTGCCAGTTGCTCAAGGGCCTTGCGTCTTTCAGCCCGCTTGTTTGGAAGAAAGCCGGCGAAAAAAAATGAGTCCGCCGTCATGGCTGCCACGCTCAGGGCCGCAACAATAGCAGATGCCCCTGGTACCGGAACTACGCTGAACCCGGCTTCCCTGACGAGTTTTACCAGGACTGCACCAGGGTCTGAGAGTGCAGGGGTTCCGGCATCTGATACCATAGCCACGTCCTTCCCTTCTGCAAGCAAGGTAATGACCTTTTTGGCACTGGTCCTTTCATTGTGCTTGTGGCAGCTCAAAAGGCCGGTCTTGATGCCCATATGAGTAAGTAGCTTTCTAGTACTCCTCGTATCTTCCGCCGCAACAAGAGATACCTCACCAAGGATCTCTTTTGCCCTTATACTAATGTCTTTAAGATTTCCAATGGGAGTGCCTACTACATAGAGAACGCCCTTATTTGGTGATTTGGTGATTTGGTGATTTGGTGATTTAATCACTTGATTGTCTGTATACATGAAAGATGCGCTGAATGGCGGTTATGTGCGTAAAAACTGCAATAATTACCAGAACCGGATAAATCCATCCGAAGATAAGGCCTACAGCAAGGATGAATATACGTTCAAACCTGGTAAGCATTCCCACTTTACAGCTAAATCCCAGGGCCTCAGCCCTTGCCCTCGTGTAGCTGACAAGGAGAGACCCGGTCATTGCAGAAAGTACAAGGGCCGCTTCGACCAACCCGCCCTGCCTGTGTAGAAACAGATAGGCCATCAGTCCCAGAAAGAGAAAAAATTCAGCATACCTGTCCACTGTTGAGTCTAGAAAGGCGCCAAATGGGCTGACCCGCCCTTGCTCCCTGGCGAGCAGTCCATCAACAGCGTCCAGGGGTCCGAATATGGCAAGCATCCAACCGGCAGCCGCCGGATGACCTATGCCAAGCACCAGGCCGCTTGCTCCATAGGCGATAAGCCCGATGATGCTGACCATATTGGGAGAAAGACCGAGCCTTCCCAAAAAACGGGCTACTAAAAGCAGATAGGGCCTGAACCAGTCACGGCACCAATCACTGAAAGACCAATCAATCACTAAATCACCAAATTTTTAGCCACAGACCCACACAGACTATTCAATCACTAAATCACCAAATCACTAAATCACCAAATTCAATCAATCACCAAATCACTAAATCACCAAATCATCCAATTCACTTAATACTCCTGCGCATCGACCGCAGACATCAGGCCATGAAGGGTCTTTGCCCACATCTTCACTCCAGGTCCAACACCTGGCGCATTTTTCACCCGCTGCCCGGATAACCTTGACGGCAAACCCTTCTATCTCATCGCTCTGCCATACAGTGCTATCTCCTGAGTCAAATTCTCCACTCAAGTCAAGCTGGGAAATAATGGTAATAGTCCTTAGCAGTTCCCTGTGTTCTTCCATGAAATCCGCCATATTTTCAGGAGGCATTATCAGGACCTTGGCATCCAGGGCAAGGCCTATCCGTTTTTCCTTTCTGGCAAGCTCCAGTGCCTTTGTAACTTCTCTACGGATTTTCCATAGGAGTTCCCATTCAGCACTGAATGATTTATCAATGGGAATGGATGGAGGATCAGGCAGCTCAGCCAGAAAAATACTCTCAGTCCCAGCGCCAGGCAGACGGCTCCAAGCCTCCTCAGCAGTAAATGAAAGTATCGGGGCCATAAGAAGCAATATATCATGGACAATACGATAAATGGCCGTTTGGGCGGAACGGCGGATACTGCCCTCCGGATGCTCACAGTAGAGTCTATCTTTTAATATATCAAGGTAGAGGGCGCTCAGGTCAACTATACAGAACTGTTGTATTTGGCGGAACACACCGTGGAACTTAAACTCCTTATAGGCATGTTTGACATCTGTAGTTATTTCTCCAAGCCTTACCAAGGCCCAGCGATCAAGGGCCTCCAGCCGGTCAAAATCCAAAGAGTGCTTATCCGGGTCAAAGTCAGACAGGTTGCTGAGAAGGTAACGGATCGTATTGCGGATTTTCCTGTACGCCTCAGTCAAGCGCTGAAGTATCTCGTTTGAGATCTTTATATCATCCTGGTAGTCCTCTGCTGAGACCCAGAGCCTCAGCACTTCTGCTCCGTATTCCTTGATGACATCAGCCGGTGGGATGACATTGCCCACTGACTTGGACATCTTTTTCCCCTTCCCGTCCACTACAAAACCATGGGTAAGCACTGCCTCGTATGGTGCCTTGTGTCTGGTCGCAATGCTTGTAAGAAGTGAGCTTTGGAACCATCCCCTGTGCTGATCACTTCCTTCCAGATAAAGGGCAGCCGGAGAGGAAAGTCCTTCCCTGGTCTCCAGGACCGCTGCATGGCTCACCCCTGAATCAAACCAAACATCCAGTATGTCGATTTCTTTGCGGACTTTTGTGCCTCCGCACTTTGGACAAGTGGTTCCAGGAGGAAGGAATTCCTCTGCCTCTTTTGCAAACCATGCATCAGAGCCTTCTTTTTCAAAGATTTCTACCAGGCGATCCGCTATTGCCTGGTCCATTACAGGTTCTTCGCAATGCTCACAGATAAGGACCGTAAGGGGAATACCCCAGGCCCTCTGTCTGGAAATGCACCAATCAGGCCTTGTATCTATCATTCCGTAAATACGCTCTTTTCCCCAGTCCGGAATCCATTTGACTGTCTCTATGGCGCGGAGGGCCTCTTCACGCAGCGCCCCTGCCTCCATGGAGAT
>QNAY01000278.1 GCA_003645605.1 Thermodesulfobacteriota bacterium | reverse complement strand
CCCCTCTTTTTGTCATTTCGACCGTAGGGAGAAATCTTTAATGCCTGTATTTTCAGTACGATAAGATTTCTCGCTTTGCTCGAAATGACAGTTTTGGTTAGTTTTCGTTCAGACACTAAACTAAGCTGTTAGCCATTAGGGTTTAGCTTTGAAAAATCAGCATCCTTCATTTATCAGTTTACACTTTTTTCGAAAAAACGTGTATTATCTAATTGAGGACCGATGTTGAAAATGGAAAATTGAGAAATTACTTTGAAATTAGGTAACGTATCTACATCCTTGTATTTTTCCCAATTTCAAATTTCACTACCAAAATACAAGATCAACAAAGTGTAAACTAGTGCCTGAACGAAAAGTCAGTTTTCTTGGTTTGGTTGAGCCTGCGAGGTTATGTTGGGTTTCGTACCTCAACCCAACCTACTAAAATCAAGCACTTACAAAAATATAATTTCAACAGGCGAAACCCAACGAATCATTCGGGTGGATTTTTGTTCAGGCACAAACTACTTTTGACTTGTCGTGAACATAAAATTCCCCATAAGTATCGTCGGCAGTTTCCAACGCCTCCTGGTAGCGGCGTGGTAGCTTTTCCTGTTTTTTTATTGACACTGGAAGAAATGTTTCGTATCGTATATTTTATGAATGGATAGCTGGAACAGCTATATGTAGGTCTATAAGGCTATCAAGTGGCATGTCTGTAAATGAAGAGGCTACAAATAGTGCCTCTTTTTTTATAGGTAAGCCCTTGAGGAAACAAGACACTCTGTATGGATCAGAAATTACCTGCATGGCGGATCCTTTCCGTTTGGGCGTTTCGAACCCATGGCAAGTGCAACACATGGGTCGAAAGAGCCCATAGTTTTTAGGAAAGGAGGTAAAGATCATGGCTAAAGGAACTGTGAAATGGTTCAACGATCAAAAAGGCTTCGGTTTCATCTCTCAAGAGAATGGGCCTGATGTCTTCGTTCACTTCAGCGCTATTGAGGGCAGCGGATTCAAGTCCTTAGAAGAAGGACAGATAGTGGAGTTTGATGTGGTTGAGGGCCCCAAGGGCCCCCAGGCGTCCAACGTGCACGCTTAGTGCCGGTTGGCCTCGGAAATCAGCACCGAAAAGCGGGTTTGCTTTCGATGACCCGCTTTTTTCGTTTTATTTTTCCAACCAATTTTATCTATAATGACCCTTAAGCCTGAGTAACTACTAAAACTAAAAGTTTGTTTCATCCAAAACAACTATTAAAGAATAGCAGATGCTCCTAGAGGAATGTATTAATGAAACTTTATATTGGGAATTTGCCCTTTAGTACCACAGAAACAGAAGTTCGCGAAATGATTGAGCAGTATGGGACTGTCGAGTCCTTCAATTGGATTACTGATCGCGATACAGGGAGACCGCGTGGTTTTTGCTTCGCCGAAATGGATAATGCCGATGCTGATGCCGCTATAAAAGCTCTTAACGGCAAGGACCTCGGTGGACGCAATTTAAAAGTAAACGAGGCAAGGGCACGAAATGACCGCCGCAAAAAACGCTCCTGGTAAAAGAAAAAACTTAAAAAATTTCCTATATCAAAAACAAAAAAGATCAGTAACCATTCACGAGATTACAACGCCCGTTTTACCGCAACCCCACCGGACTGTAAGCGTTTACAGGGTGCCGCAGATGCGAGGTGTACGGGTACTCAGACGTACTTCCTGTACTTCAAGTGCCCGACAACAAAGCCGATGCTGTGTTCTGTGAACGCTTACAAAGACTATAAAGGTTTCTTACCTCAATATATAGCTGGAAGATAGATCAAATCTGTCGGAGGGGTGGAGTGGGGTAAGGAAATGATCTTAAGATGTTAATGATCCCCGACCTAAATTGAGAAAACAAAATTTGGGATTTCCGTTCAGGCACTAAGTAACGTACAATAAATAACTTGAACAAATTAATGTTTTTTTTGCCGTCTTCTTCGTTGCTCGTCGATCACATAACCCGTTATACTCGCTCCTCGTGCCTTGAATACAACAAAAAAAACTATTAATTTTTGTTCAACTTATTTATCTTCCGTTCCTAAGTAACTCTCAAAAATTATATTTTTTGCAAGGAGAACATCATGTTCAAAAAACTTGCGATCATATCTATTATTGTCTCGATTTTCTATATGCCTTTGTTTTTCACGTCGTGCTCAAAATCAAAACCACACAGGCCGGGACCTAATTTTGTCTGGGTAGTTCCACACAAAACACCGGATGGCAGACAAATACCCGGACACTGGATGTATGCGGGACCTCATATATCAGGGAAGATATGGGTAACTGGTCATCACGCACCTGATGACCGATGGATACCCGGACACTGGAAACACAAACACTGTCCCAAACCAGGTGCTGTATGGGTAACTGGGCACCATAACCCGAGCGGCAGGTGGGTATCCGGGCACTGGAAATGACTCAGGATATAATTCTCTTTTGTCGAGCCTCTGTCTATAATTGTATTTTAACGGGTAGTAATAAATTCAGTTAATAGGAGGACCGAATGCGCATTATAGCCTTTGGAGATATCCACATGGAGTATGCCGGTATTGAGAAGATTACTGGGCTTTCAAAGGCAGACCTGGTGATAATTACAGGGGATTTTACCAATTGTGGAGGGAAAAAAGACGCCTCAACCATACTTGATATCATCAGGCGCATTAATCCTAAAATATATGCTGTCCCGGGTAATATGGATAAGGCATCAATCGGGAACTATCTGGATGAGCTTGGTATCAATATCCATGGTAAAGGATTTGTCCTGGGGGACTTGGGAATCTTCGGTGTAGGAGGATCTAATCCAACCCCTTTCAACACCCCAACCGAGTTTTCTGAAGAAGAACTTGGGGACATTGTCAACAAGGCATACCAATATGTGACGCAGGCACGGATCAAGGTTCTGATATCCCACACTCCTCCTTTTAACACTACTGCCGATTTGATAGGCGGCGGAGTCCACGTCGGCAGCACAGCTATCAGAAAATTCATTGAAGAAAAACAGCCTGATCTTTGCTTCACAGGCCACATACATGAATCCAGAGGGGAAGATCGGATAGAACACACCCTGATACTCAATCCGGGGATGCTGAAAGATCCGGGCTGGATAGAGTTCAACAGTCAGGATGATGGGAGTTTTACCGCGCAGCTTAATTAGTGTCTGAACGGAAACTAACCAAAACTGTCATTTCGAGCAAAGCGAGAAATCTTATCGTACTGAAAATACAGGCATTAAAGATTTCTCCCTACGGTCGAAATGACAAAAAGAGGGGTTTTCGTTCAGGCACTAAT
>QNAY01000277.1 GCA_003645605.1 Thermodesulfobacteriota bacterium | reverse complement strand
GTCCATTTGCCACGAAACTTGAAAAGGTGGATACCTTGGAAGTCATTAGCCTAAACAATGTCGCGCTTCCTCTCTACTCGGCGCCTTTGCGTGAGCTTCTTCAAAAATGTAAACCGATAAATGAAGGATGCCGAAAGTTTAATCTTTTTGCCTGAATTGACAAAACTAGTTTGTGTTTTATGATTGAATTATGCGTAAGGTAATTATTTTTGCCTGTTTAATGGCCATTTTGTTAGTTCCTCTGGTGGTTGCTGCGGTTGAAAAGGCCCCCAGGATAACCGACCGCGAAATCGTCGAAAGGCTTACCCGGCTTGAAGAGGGTCAAAAGGCCCTTAATAAGCGCTTTGATGACGTCAACAGGCGTATTGATGATCTTCGTGCCGAAATGAATGGCCGCTTTAATACCCTTCAGTGGATGTTTGGATTTTTTATCACCATTTCCCTTCTGATTTTAGGCTTTGTCCTGCGGATGCAGTGGCAGATGCAAAGAAGGCAGACACGTTTGGAAGCCACTCTTAGTACACATAAAGATGAGCTTGCTTTCTTCAAAAATCTTATTGAAAAGCTTCTTCCTCCCAAAGGGATCCTGTAAACTATTTACTGTTATTTCTAGTGACCAACTGTCTTGACAGCGGAGTCCGCCTCAGGTAACGCACATCCATGTCTATGAATCGCAAACAAAAGAGTCAAAAAGATAAAAAAGCAGATCCTGCGAAAACCCTGAGCATAAAGAGATTTGTTATTACTTATCTGGTACTTATGACCCTCTTTTTTCTCCTTATAGCCATGAAGCCTATACAGAATATCATTGACTTAAACGGCCTTTATACAAAGACAATAATATTCATTACAGTAAAAATTTTAGACATAATGGGCCTGTCATGCACATGCCAAGGTTCAGTTATTACCATATCCGGCATAAGCCTGGATGTAAAGTTCGGCTGTAATGGCCTTGAAGCGGTAATGATTTATACAGTGGGTATAATATCTTTTCCGGCTACATGGAAAAAGAAGTTTTTAGGCATTATAGCGGGTTTTATAGTGCTACAAACGATAAATATCATAAGGATTGTAGCATTGGCCTATTCATGTATATATTTTAAAAACTTCTTTGAGTACATTCACATTTATATAGCAGAGGGTATAATGATTGCTGTTGCCCTGGGGATATATATTTACTGGATTGGCTATGCAAAAGAAGGCCCTTAAGGTTGTCCTTATCTTTATTGGTGCATACCTGATATTTTTAATCCTTTGGATAAACATCAAAGATTACTACGGTTATGCAATAATACATTCAGTATCAAATATGGTTATGCCTATAAAGGATGTAATGCTTGAATCCATTACCAGAAAAGGCGACATAATAGAGGTTACCTTTAACAAACTCGCCTATCGTGGAGAAATAAAAGCACATACTTCTGTAAAGACCTCTAATTATACCTTTAATGTCCCAATTACTCTTGCCATAATGGCGGCCCTCCACCTGTTTATCAAGAGAAAAAAAAGCGCGTATCTTGAAGCCGTTTTGATCCTGCTCTTTGTCCATGTACTCTATGTATTTTCCTTAGAGGCAAAAGGCCTGACGGAGATGTTTATGCATAATGGCCTTGAGCCCATGAACAAAGTAAAACTTGCTTTCTATCAATTCCTCTGGAGTTTTACAGACCTCATGGTCATAAGGTTTGGACCGTTTTTTATCGGCATTTATATCTTTTTAAGATTCAGGAAGTAAAAAATAGACTGCATGACGCAGTCTGGCTAAATTTGACCAATTTATTCAGGAAAGGACAGATTTGACCAAATTGTACCAGAGCGGGCCTGTTCATCCTTGTTTGAAGAGACCTTGCTTTTACTTTGCGTCCTTTGCGTCTTTGCGGTTCATGTTCATCACTTCATAATGTACCCCCATCCCAGAAAGCGAATACAACCGCCTGCTACGCTCAAGACGCAAAGCACGCCAAGAAAAACATTGTGACCGCCGGGTGCCGGCGATCACACCTGACTTGCATTCCCAAAAAACCCTTCGCGTCCTTCGCCTGCCCCGTAGCTCCGGCAGATGGTACTGGGGCGCCTTTGCGGTAAAATTCATTTTTACAGTATCATTTTCTCTGAATTGACAAAATCAGTTTGTGCTTTATGATTGGATTATGCGTAAGGTGATTATTTTTGCCGGATTAATGGCCATTTTGTTAGTCCCTGTGGTGGCTGCTGCAGTTGAAAAGGCCCCCAGGATAACCGACCGCGAAATCGTCGAAAGGCTTACCCGGCTTGAAGAGGGTCAAAAGGCCCTTAATAAGCGAATAGATGACCTCCGTGCCGAAATGAACGGGCGCTTTGATGACCTCCGTGCCGAAATGAATGGGCGCTTTCAAGCCATGGATAAACGATTTGACATGCTACAGTGGATGTTTGGGTTTTTTATCGCTATTTCCCTGGTGATTTTATGCTTTGTCCTGCGGATGCAGTGGCAGATGCAAAGAAGGCAGACACGCTTGGAAGCCACCCTTAGCGCACATAAAGATGAACTTGCTTTCCTCAAGAATCTTATTGAAAAGCTTCTTTCACCCAAAGGGGTCCTGTAAGCAAAGCATCTACCATTGGTGGCTTGATTTTTTTGAGACAGTCATTAATGCTCATTTGTTGCCAGTCAGTTTTTTCGCTTTGAGCGAGGTGTCATTATGTACCGCCGTTTTTTGACTATCATCGTTATGTTGTCAATAATGGGGTTATCAGATCTTGCCTGGTCAGCGGGGCCCTCAGGATTTACTCAGGCGGACCGTGAGCGTCTGGTCCGGCTGGAGGCGACCCTTGAAACCTTCATGAAGGCCACTGACAGGCGTTTTGAAGATTTGCGGCAGGATATGAACAAACGCTTCGAGCAGGTTGACAAACGCTTCGAGCAGATTGACAAACGCTTCGAGCAAATGATGAATTTTATGTGGATATTGGCATCTATATTTGCAGCCATAACCGTTACTACCATAGGATTCGCTTTTTGGGACCGCCGTACGATAATCAGGAAGGCAGTAGATGAATCGGTGGCCAAGATCGAGCGCAAGGGCAGCTTGGCGCAACTCATCAATGCCCTTCAGGACCGTGCCAAAGACGACCCCAAGCTGGCATCCATATTAAGGAATTATAATCTCCTCTGACTTTCAGATGTTTGCTCACTACTAATTGGTGCCTGAACGAAAACCCCTCTTTTTGTCATTTCGACCGTAGGGAGAAATCTTTAATGCCTGTATTCTCAGTACGATAAGATTTCTCGCTTTGCTCGAAATGACAGTTTTGGTTAGTTTTCGT
>QNAY01000276.1 GCA_003645605.1 Thermodesulfobacteriota bacterium | reverse complement strand
GGGGATATCCAGTTGCTGCAACGTATGGGGCTGGTAAATCGTGTCTTTATCAGCCTGGAAATAGATCCTTCCCAGACGACTGTTTCAAAGAATGAAGTTGAGCAGGCGCTCAAAACTTCTGCCGGACAAGTTGGGTCAGCTCTTGCGGAAAATTCCGTATTCAGGGAAGTATTATATCAGCTTCCATCAGGCTATGAATGGAAACTTCTGGATCAACTATGGACCCATCTTCCGGCCCTTCTGACAGAAGAAGATCTGGACCGGATTCAATCCCAGCTTACTGCTGATGGACTTAATCAGGCCCTTGCAGAGGATTTTGCCCTGTTAAACAGCCCAGCCGGATTTCCCCTTAAGGAACAGATACGCGGGGACCCGCTTGGTCTGTCACGTCTTCTTATAAAACGCCTTTCCAGCCTCCGTGGTGAATTCACCGCCCAGATACGAGACGGATTTTTTTTCAGTCAGGACGGCAGAAGTTGTCTTATTTGGGCTGAAAGCGCACTTCCTCTCACAGACTCCAAGGCTGCGGAACAAGTACAGAGTGAGGTACAAAAGGCCCTTAAAGGCCTGGTTCATGGAGTAAGCGCACGAATCATCGGCGCCCTTCCACATACCCTGGCAAACGCCCGCACAGTCCAGAAAGATCTGCGCAAGCTCCTGCCATTGGCCACCTTGACCCTGTTTGTATTCTTTTTCCTGATCTTTCGTAATCCCCGCGCGTTATTGGTGGTGGGTATTCCCTTTATGGCCGCACCTGCGGCAATAGCCGTACTAAGGCTTTTTTATGACAGGGTAAGTGCTATTGCCCTCGGGTTCGGCATTGTCCTTCTGGGTATTGCGGTAGATTCCGCCATACATATCTATCTTGCGCTCTCCAGAAATCCCGGGGGCAAAGATGCCGTCCTCAAGGGTATTAAACGCCCGGTGATTTTGTCCACAGCCACCACTCTTGGTGTCTTTGTGGTGTTGCTCTTCTCTGAAGTTCCATCTCACAGGCAAATGGCCACCCTGGCCATAACCGGAGTCTTTCTGGCTGTAGTATTGGCCTGGATGCTTGTGCCCACCCTTGCAATAAGAAAGCCCGTGATTTCAAAAGGGGAACATTTAAAGCCCGGTATCAGGTATTCAACAGCAAAACTTATACTATGGGGGCTGTTGCTTGCCGCCGCCGCTTTGGCATGGCCCAGGTTGCACTATAACGGAAATTTTCAGACATTGGACATGGTTACTCCAAAGATAAAAGCAGACGAGGCCCATTTTCGCGCTACGTGGGGACCTGTGGGAGATGATGCATTTATCCTGGCTTCAGGAAAGACCCTGTCCCAGGCCCTGGATCGAAACGACCGAGTCTATGAGGAACTTCAACGTCATTCCATATCAGGTTTGCGAAGTATGTCTCCCATTCTTCCCGGACCATGCCTGCAGGAACAAAACATATCAAATTGGAATACTTTTTGGGGAAAACGGCGCGCCGGCGTTGAAAAGAAAATTGACAGAATTGGAACAGAACTTGGGTTTGTCTCCGGGGCCTTCTCTCCCTTTTTTGAATGGTTGTCTGCCGAACCTGTTATCCTGGATCCAAGTGTTCTGATTTCCGGGCCACTTTCACCATTGATATATTCCATGCTGCGCCTGCCGGATGAGCATGGCACAAAAAATCAGGACAATAATGGGCATGAGATACTGATAACTACAATTGCCCCGGACACCCCGGACACTTGGCCTGTCCTTAAAAAACTGCAAGAACAAATTCCCGAAGTCGCGGTCCTCTCCAATTCCAAATGGCGTTCTAATATAGAGACACTCGTGCGTCATGACGTAACCAGGCTTTCTATTGCCGCAGGCATACTTATAGTATGTTTGATGTGGTTTTTCTTTCGAAGGCCGATGCCTGTGCTTGCAGCATTGGCCCCTGTGCTTTCCGCCCTGTCGTCCATGGCCATATTCAATTATCTGTGCAACAAAGACATCAACCTGATGCACATTCTCATTGGGATCATGGTAATAGGCATTAGCGTGGACTACGGCATCTTTGTAGTATGCGCCTTTCAGAGGGCGATTTCCAAAACCACGTTTTTTGCCGTGAGCATGTGCGCTGTCAGCACCCTTTCAGGTTTCGGGGTATTGACCCTGGCAGAGCATCCAGCCCTCCACACACTGGGAGCTACAGTGCTTGTCGGGATCGGTGCAGCCTGGCCGACCGCACTATGGGTTACACCTATAATTCTGAAGGGATATAAGTAGGATATGACACGATGCGTTGGATCCTGTTGATATTAATAGTTCAGTTTATCTCAGGATGCAGTATTAACAAAATCCCTGAATATAACGATCAGCATTTTCCATGTGTGGAGGAATCCCTCTGGAAACTTACTATAGAAAAATGGGGAACTGAACGATTTACCGGTATACTGGCAGTAAGGACTCTCGGCCCTGATTTCCATTTGGTCCTGCTTGATGCCACGGGGATCAAGTTACTGGAGATTGCAATGTCTAATGGAAGTGATGTCAGAGTTGTTTCTGCCTTAAATGTGATGCGCGATCGTGGTCTGCCGGAATATCTTTCCAAATCCACCTCACGCATTTTTGATACCATGTCAGATGATGTCAAATGTTTTAGACATGGTTTCATTAGAATATGTAAGAAAAAACCTGCTTTGGATGTGGAAAGAAAAGAAGCCCGCTTCGGCCCTTTTTGGGTTTGGTCTGTGGACTATTTTTATAGTAAAGATGTAACTGAAGGATTTGTTGGTGCGGTGTTGCAAGAGCCATGGAAGCGCTCTAAGCTGACACTGGAGTTATTCCAAGAGGGTTATTAAGTGGTCCTGGCATAAGCGCAAAGTTATTTCGACCTATGCGGTTAGCTTTTAGCCATTAGCGTTTAGCTTTGAAAAATCAAGGCATTACGTTACTTAGTGCCTGAACGAAAACCCCTCTTTTTGTCATTTCGACCGTAGGAAGAAATCTTTAATGCCTGTATTTTCAGTACGATAAGATTTCTCGCTTTGCTCGAAATGACAGTTTTGGTTAGTTTTCGTTCAGACACTACTTAGAAATAACACCCAACGGGTGAAAGTTTGTAATAGTACAAAATCCTGTAATTATTACAACTAATGGCTAACCGCACAGGTCGAAAAAAATTCAGGGGGGAGTGAACGGTTACATTCCGGTTTATCCGCGGACAGTTCCTTAGGAACGAAAAATAAATAACTTGAACAAAATTAAACAGAGCCGTAGCATCCTACGGGCGGATTTCATTCTTGTTACAACTAAAAATTAGTCACAAAAAATGAAGTTCTTATACACTAGATCTGG
>QNAY01000275.1 GCA_003645605.1 Thermodesulfobacteriota bacterium | reverse complement strand
ATCTGGGTCTGTATGAAGCTTGCGCCGGCATCTACCTTCTTGGCCACTCTTATGGGCCTGTACTCAAATGGGTCGGCAAAGGGATTTGCCGCCGCACCAAGCAAAAGCCTTGGCTCATGAGACTTGATTTCATCACCGCACTGGAATTTTTTATCATCCCGCATGGCCTTGACCATACCCAGGAGCTGTATGGAGTCCATGTCAAAGACACCCTTTGCCTGGGGATGGTTTCCGAACTTCTGGTGATCTCCGGTAAGGCACAAGAGATTCTTTATGCCAAGTGCCGAGGCCCCTAGGATATCTGATTGTATGCCGATGCGGTTTCTGTCCCTGCAGGTCATCTGCATCACAGGTTCCACACCTTCCGCCAATGCAATAAGCCCTGCGGTCAAACTGGACATCCGTACTATAGCTGTCTGACAGTCTGTTATATTAACAGCGTCTACATGGCCCTTGAGAATACGGGCCTTATCACGGACTATATCAAAATTGCCGTTTTGGGGTGGGCCGAGTTCTCCTGTTACGGTGAACTGACCTGAGGTTAAAACCTGTTCTAGATTGCTTCCTGATATCACGGTAGCAAGTCCTCCCTGATCCTGCGACGCGGCCCGCCATGACCAGACGGTCTCCAGTCGCGAATGGGCATTATCTCTCTGAGTAGTTGGTCTTGTTTTCGACCGGTCAGTTTTTCACAAATCTGATGCCATATGCAAGGCAGATTCTTATTGATCTCACATTTGCCCCCCACAGACCCTCCGCAGGGCCCGTTGGACAGGCTCTTGGCACATCTTGCGACAGGGCAAAGTCCACCGGTCAGGTGTAATACGCAGGCCCCGCAGCCGGCACACATCTCGGCCCACTCGCCGCTGCTTAGATTGGCACCATAAAATGATGTGTTAAGGGCAGGCAGCACATTGACGTCAGGGCAACGGTCTGCGATAAAATTAACACCGACCCCGCAGGCCATTGAGAGAACTGCGTCGTATTTTTTCCCATTTTCCTTCAGCGGCTCCAAATACTCCGGATCGCACTGTCTAACATAAGTTTCTTCATCAATCTCTATTGGTCTTCCAGCCTTTTTTCTCCCGAGGCGTAGCGCAGAGGCGAGAACACCTACCTCCTTATCACCGCCGGTAGAACACACTGCCACGCAACCTCTGCATCCAAGGACGAGCAGCCTTTCCACCCCGGAGATCATCTCCAGGATTTCATTCAGGGGCTTTTGTTCAGCAATTATCATTATTATATCTCTCCAGACTCAGGTGTTACCTAAGTTGAGCCATTAGCTGTTAGCCATTAGCGTTTAGCTTTGAAAAATTAAGGCATTACGTTAATTTGTAATAGCAAAACATCCTGTAATCATTAAGCTAACAGCTAAAGGCTAATCGCTCGAATCAAGTACTATGCAGTTGCTCTAATTTTGAGATCCGTGCTGTCATCTCCCTTACCGCCTCCACAATGGGCTGGGTCTCACCACAGTGAACAAAGAACATCTCAATCCGATCAGGCTCAATACCCAGCTCCTTGAGGAGCTTTTTTGTATAACCAACTCTTTTTTCAGCCCGCCTGCTGCCGGACAGGTTATGACATTCATCTGCACGGCAACCTGCCACAAATACTGCCTCAGCTCCTTGTTCAAAGGCATCCAGTAGTGCATGCACTTCAATACGACCAGTACATGGCAGCTTCTTTACATCCAGACTTTCCGGAATAAGACCTGCCTCCCTCAACGTGTCAGTCGCAACACTGGCCGTGTAGTTGCAGCAAAAGGCCACGATCCGTCCGATTTGGTGATTTGGTGATTTGGTGATTTGGTGATTGTTATTCATATGTTCGCTCATCCCGTCACCCATTCACTCAACTGACTCAGTCCCCTCTGTTCAAGTGATGGGGCCAGGGTAATGGCCCCGGCAGGACACTCCATGACGCATATACCACAGGCCTTGCAAAGCTCCGGTTCAATATACGCTTGTCCTGTATCAGCAATATGGGGTGCGCCAAAGGGACAGAACCTGACGCATGTGAGGCATGCCACGCATTTCTCAGGATCAACTTTCGCCAGGAGCCCCAGATTCGCCAGACGTTCCTGATCCACCAGTCCCTGCTTGAGGGCCTCATCCCGCAGGGCCTTGATCACATCACTGCAACGAACTCCCTGGGGACAGACCTCTACGCAGCTCTGGCACTGGGAACAGGCCCAGATTATATCCGAACTCAAGAGCTGTTTCTCAAGCCCCAGGGACACCATGTGTATGATTTTTCTGGGATCAAATCCCGGGACTACCTTTTCCACCGGACACACACTACTGCATGAACCACATGCATAGCACTGGGCCAGGGAAGAGCATCCTTTCAAATTGGACAGCTCTGACACAAATGAATTATTCAACTTCGAAGACTGTATAGCCATAATTTAATACCAGCTCGACCCTTTCTTTTTCACCAATTCCTTTTTGGAAAGGGTCTCCAGAATTTTTTCTATTTCTTTGTTGCCACCACCGGTTTTTTCACACAGATCGGCATTTTTACATGGGCCCTGTTCTGCAAGGCAAAGCTGTATTTCCTGAGTGAGTCTTTCCTTGCGGAAAGAGGGAAGGACCTTGTTTGCCACTCCCTCTGAAATGACCTGAGGGCTGTAGTCATTCGACTTGTTCATATCTTTAGCTAATTTACCAAGAGAAGTGCGTACCTTTCGTGCTGAGGCCGCTTTGACCCCGGCCTTTAAATGCATGCGAATTGCATCTTTTCCCTTCTCACCCTCAGCAGTACCTAATGGCCCCATGGACTTTATGTCTGACACATACCCTGTAATAAGTTCTACAAATCTGGGAGCTTCAGCAGCCGAGGCCCACTCCAGTGCCATGCGGTCAGGATTCACCCCTGCATCTTTGAGTGCTTGACGGCAGGTCTCTGCTATTATCATTGCTTCGTAATTACCAGACTGGTAATGACACTCTCCCAGGTGTCAGCCGCCGGTAAAAACGCCGTCAGCACCGCATCCAAAGGCTTCCAGGATAAACCTGACATCTATCCTGCCCGTGCACATAACCCTGATAACCCTGACATTGGGGGGATACTGGTATCGTGATACGCCTGCCGCATCGGCTGCGGCATAGCAGCACCAGTGACAGAAAAAGCCCAAGATGTGCGGATTAAAGACCTCCGCAGTCATAATTTTCTCCTTATCAGTTTGCAGTTTACTTAACTAGTGCCTGAACGAAAACCCCTCTTTTTGTCATTTCGACCGTAGGGAGAAATCTTTAATGCCTGTATTTTCAGTATGATAAGATTTCTCGCTTTGCTCGAAATGACAGTTTTGGT
>QNAY01000274.1 GCA_003645605.1 Thermodesulfobacteriota bacterium | reverse complement strand
TGAACCCAAACTGGAAAGACCTGAGTTCTGGATGGTAAAGATTTCTCCCTTTGGTCGAAATGACATGGCAGCGCGAATCATGACACATTAGCGTGAACGGTTACCTTATATGAAATATCCAGGCTAATTGCTAACAGCTAATTGCTCAACTGCCGAGCTTTTCCCGTATATAGTCCACAGCATTTCGGAAAAAGGCCAGTCCTGCCCCTTCCTCGGGCAATTCTTCCCTGGTCCATCGTGGATGGTTGGTCCTGTGATGAAAGGCCTCAGGATGGGGCATCAGGCCCATGAGCCTGCCTGTAGTATCACAAATGCCGGCTATGGCGAGTTCCGAGCCATTGGGATTGAGGGGATAGTCTTGTGTGGGCTCCCCAGTTACAGGTGATACATACTGAAGTGCAATAAGGCCTTCTGCCACCAGCCGGTCCCTTACAGATATGTCAATTGTTACGAATTTTCCTTCTCCGTGTCTTACCGGCAACTCAATATGGTCTATACCACGGGTAAATATGCAAGAAGAGTCCGGAGATACCTTGCAAGTAACCCACCGGTCTTCGAATCTGCCGGAATCGTTATAGGTGAGACTTACGTAGCGTTGCTCATAATTACCATCAAAACCCGGCAGGAGCCCGGTCTTCGCCATCAACTGAAAACCATTGCACACCCCTAGTACCAGACCCCCTCTTTCCACAAATTCAAGGAGTTGATCCAGCAGACGTTCCCCTGTTCCCCTGACCCTGGCATTTCGGAGTCTGTACGCCCCGGCCTGTGCCGCCCCCAGATTGTCACCATCTAAAAATCCACCCGGCAGATTAAGGAAATGATAATCATCCAGACGGACGCTCCCATCCAGAAGATCACTGAGGTGTACTATATCAACGTGATCTGCACCGGCCAACCTGCACGCATTGGCCATCTCCATCTCACAGTTGGTTCCGTATCCGGCTGTAACTATTACACGTACTTGGGATATCATATAAACTCCTGAGTTACCTGTAGCTCTAAATATCTAGATATTATTACGTTTAAATAAATACGGTAAGCGTTAACGGAATGTCTCCAACCACTGATTAACCTCATTCTCAAAGAGCTTATAAAAGGCATCAGAGCCTCCTAAGCCGGTTCGACCAAAGGTGTAATTGATCTCAATAAATAAAGGAATATTAGATCCCTCCAAAAAAACAAGGTCAAAACCTGCCATATTGATTCCAGTAAGTGCACACAGCTCTTTTACTGCTTCTCTTCCTATGGCTTGCAACTCAGGATCAGACCGGGAATCAATTTGTCCACCCTTTGCAATATTGTGGAGAAAACCCGATGTGTTGCATCGCCAGTAGCTCTGGATGTGATTTCCTATGATCACAACCCTGAGGTCCCTTTGGAGATTAGGAATAAATTCCTGCAATACAAAGCCGAAAAGGCCCTGTATTTCAAAATGCTTGAGTATTTCTGTTGCCTGCTCCAAATCCCGATCGTTTCTTATCAACCAAATCTGGGAACCCTCTCCACCACCTGTCCCCTTGATTACAAATGGATAATCCGGGAGCCTGGGACAATGGCACATTTCAGGGTGGTCGCCCAGCATGGTTTCCACTCTGGGGAAAATCCACGTCCTCGGGTGAGGAATCCCGAAACTCCAGAATAGCAGGGAATCGCCCACTTTTCCCACCAACTTAAAACGAAGATCGTAGTTCGGGAAAACATTGGCACACAGAGTTCGGCACAGGAAATAGAGTTCTTTGGACACAGTCTGTGGTAATATAATTGCCCTGGCTGTTGTGAGGTTGCGAATCATGCCCTCATCCCAGATACCCCTTTCCCAGTAAAAGATGTCGCCTTTAATCATGGGATGAAAGGATATTACAGGGCCTTTGACTTCAGGCCTTGATTTCTGATTTATAATATTTTTTCTCCAATCTGTGATTGAGTAGGCATCCTTCACAACAGGTCAAGAGTAGTTTACACTTTTTGTTGGTCTTATGTTTTGGCAATAAAACTGGAAATTGGAAAAAATGCAAAGATATAGATGCGTTACCTAATTTCAAATTTCCAGTTTCGACATCTGCATTCAATTCGACAATACACGCTTTTTCTAAAAAATGTAAACTGGTGAATGAAGGATGCCTAATTTTGTAATAGCAAAACATCCTGTAATCATTTAATCGCTCAATTTAAATTATAGCACATGATTTGTATGAACACAGCATATCGGTTGGCGGGGCGGGAAGATGGCCAATGTGTACGGAAAAACCTACATATGAAAACATGAATTAACAGGTAGTTAGCTAACGCGAGCTGTTTTATCCTTCACTCTTGCAGGATAATCCTAACAAAAATATCCATCCGGCATTATTCAGTCATGGCTAAAAGTTACTTAAATCAATAAGTTAACTTAAATAAAATCTATTGGGCATATTCTTTGCTGTATGAATGGGGCTTGTAGGGCTACACATGTAGTTAGTGTCTGAACGAAAAGGATATTCAAACACAATTTTGAATTAAAAAAGGATATAATCTTAATATGTTAATGGTCCCCGACCTAAATTGAAAAAACAAAATTTGAGGTTTCCGTTCAGGCACTAGTTAAAAAAAATGGATTACGAAATAAATTTTTTCATTTCAAAAAAAGGAGAAAATAGAATGAAAAGGACTATTGTGTCGGTATCTCTTGCAATGTTAATGTGTTTTGGTTTCATGGGCTTACAGGAAGTAGGGAGCACTACAACAGAGGAAGTTGTGATCGTAGTAGAAGAGACAGCAAATGTGACTGCACCGGCAGAGGCTGTTCCGCCGGCAGAAGAGGCTGCCCCTGCTAATTAACAATAAGCTCGGCTTTCATCTACCTTGGTAATCGGATAATAGACTGCTCCTGCCGAGAAAAAAATAGGGAAAAGGGTGGAGGTTTGCCACTAAAAGGAGGAATACTTAAAGTGAAAAAACTAATTGTATTGGTATGTCTTGCAGCGTTGATGTGTTTTGGTTTTGTTGGTTGCAAGGAAGAAGGTAGCACTACTGCACCAGCCGAAACAACGGTTGCAGCACCGGCAGTTGAAGAGGCTGCCACTGCTGTTAAGGAAGCTGTTTCTGCTGCACCTGCTGAGGAAGCTGCTCCTGCTACCCATTAGAAATAGTAGCTGGAAGAAAACCGAGGGGACGTTGTTTACCGATTCGCTGGACAGCGATGTCAAAAACGAATTAACGACGTCGGAGCGGCCGACAAGGCTGCAATCTAGCTGGTGAAAGTCCAGTCGTATCAGTTGCTCGTGTCGGATACGTAGTGATGCCACATCCCGGGGTAGGTAACCAACCGGGCTATGCGTGGTG
>QNAY01000273.1 GCA_003645605.1 Thermodesulfobacteriota bacterium | reverse complement strand
TTTCCCCTTTTGGCGCAGCCTCCTTTTCTGATTCCTCACTCTTTTCCTTAAGTTCCGGGTCTCTTTCAAAATTGAGTCGCAGTTGTCGGCCGTCATAATCTTCTTTGTCAATAGATTCAGCTATCTCGGCCAGCTCTATAAGCTCCTTTTTGCCTGGCCGATTCTTATCTCTTCTATTGTCCGCCTTCTCAGTGCGAATCCGTGCCACCGAGCTACGTGAGATTTCTATATGGAGGTCTTTGGCAGCTTGATCAGCAATGGCATAATCAGTCCAGTCAGGATATTGTCTTTGCAGTTTCTTGATGTAGGATTGAATTTCATTAATATACTTATAAGGTACCTTAAGTCCCCGATTATCTTCAAAAATTGCCTCCAAGCCCAGGAATCTTTTGGTCCGTAGCAGCTTTAAAACGGTGTTGCGGTGAAAACCACAGATCTTTCCAGCCTGTTTCTGATTACAAAGCCCTCTTTCCACAAGTTCAATGGCCGCCACCTTTCGCTCATTAACATCGTCTGTATTGAACCGTGCAACCGGGGCATAGTTGAAAAATACGGTCTTTATCAGATCTCCTTTCATGTCATTCTCTTGAAAAATTACCAATTTGCCGACTCTTTCGGATTTGATCGCCATAATGAGACATGATACCGAAAAAGTTTTCAAAGTCAAGCGAACTGAAGAGAAAATATTATCAATGATATCAGTAAGTTAAAATTTAAATTTTTTGGAATGCACACGTTTACTTGAGAAATGGCCTTTCAATGATTTCAGCTACTTTAATAATGCCGTCCTGATTTCTTGTGATCTCTGACTCAATATAATTTCTTTCTTGAGGAGAAAAAATGCGATCACTGAAATTGCCTCCATAACAACCACAAACAAAATTAGATACAAAATAGAAAAATCATACAGCAATCCTATAAGTGCACTTCCCAAAAACCAGGCCACTCCATATACTGTATTAAATATGCCGTATGCAAATCCCCTGTGCTCGATAGGCGTTAAATCAGCAATTGCCGCACGCATAATAGTTTCATGGATTCCCATTGCTGTGCCCCAGAGCAGAACACCTATTATTGCAAAACCATAACTATGCGAAAATGCAAAAAGGGGAATAGGAAGAGTTAGTAAAGGAATTGATACCAGCGATATCAGCCCGATTTTATCATATGTTTTGCCAATAATAAGGGCTACCAATGCATCTGCGCCCATTGCTATTGCATAAAATACGGGAATTTGAACATCTGAAATAACCGATTGGACCTTAAAATGATAGGAGATTATCTGGAAGTTAACAAATCCCGCCACGCTAAAAAAGCTAAATAAAGCGTAGAACCAGAAAATCCTGGGAAGTCTGCCTTTGCCTTGGATATTTTGCCTGGTTGGTCCACCAGAAGTTTCGAGTTTCTCCGGTGATGGAAGTTTGATCCTTGCCACCAAAAGAGTGGCTACACATAAAAGAGCAGGTATCCATAAAATAGTAAACCCCTTGCGATATCCACCCTCAAAGATAAAGACAGCAGAAAAAATTAAAGGGCCTATAATGGCACCAATCTGATCCAAAGCCTCATGGATGCCAAATCCCAAACCCCTGCCGACTTGTTTTGTTGCGTGTGAAAGGATTGTATCTCTTGCCGGAGTCCTAATCCCCTTTCCCATTCGCTCTGCGATAATAAGAAAAGCCGCAATCTGCCAATAACCGGCAAATGCCAAGAGAGGAATGGAACAAAGCAATCCATAGCCAATGATTGTTACAGTCCAATATTGTTGCGTGCGATCTGAAAAATAACCAGAAACCAGACGCAGTCCATATCCAATAAATTCACCAAAGCCAGCTACTAAACCAACAATACTGGCACTTGCACCCAAAACAGCTAAATAGGGACCAGTAATACTTCTCGCCCCTTCATATGTTATATCTCCAAAGAGGCTGACAGCCCCCATAAAAATAATAAACTGAAAAGCTATTTTCTTATTATCTGCACTGCTTGACGGATTTTGTTGAGATTCCATTTTTTAATCGTTTTTCGTCTTGGGAATGCATAGAATTAAGAATTGATAATCCAGCTATTGCATGCCACGTTGCATCCAGGAATGGAGCAGCGTTATTTTTTCTGGCAAATCCTCCGGATTTAGTTTGACAGGCAAGGATAAAATTATAAACTCCGGCAATATCGATCGGTTTAGAGCCAATCAATGACAATGCTTTGAGACAAAAATGACAATTTTCAATATACGAAGTCGTACCAGGATAAAAACCAAATCCTCCATCGCAAGTTTGACATTTTTCCAGCCATGTCGAAAGATAGCCAATATCCACTGGTAAATTATAATATTTTCTTACCGTTATCAACATTAATACCTCCTTCGAGGTATATCTATCATTCTGAATAATAAGCGTGTTGTTAAATGGAAAAGTGAATTCTTCATTTATTATATTAAATAGCATTATCCCATAATAATAACTACAGATATTATTTTTAATTGTCTTTGTGAAATATTCTTTTACTTTCGTCTTTAATATATCTAAATCTATACCTACTGCCCTACATGAATATGCACTCTGAAAAATTGTCTTAATATTACACCATAGCTTTAATGAATGTGTGAGATAATTAATAGTTTTATCTGTATTGATTGATTTGTTTATTAAGTTTGAATTAGTATTTTGTTGTATCTGTTGCAAAATGCTAATAGCATGAAATGTATCTTCAATAGTGTGTGGAAGAAAGGGAGTTTGAGCAAAACCTCCATCTTCCTTCTTTCGATCACAAATAAATTTTACAACCGAGTTTAAGTCAACTTCTTTCATTGTCACTGAATCAGCCTAATGTCATGGTTAACCAATTATTAGACAAAAATGCCTGTTATTTCAATAGGCTTGAAGGATCACCTTATAAACGCCCAACTATATCTAATAGCCGGAGATAAAATGCAACCTACTAAAATCCATTTTATTAACTTTGCCGGGACAAATTTTTGGAACCTAGCTCCGCAATACATACCAGCAAAGCCACCAAATCCGAACAGAAAACCTAACATATAGTCCGGCGCAATGGTCATGTTAGGATAAAATGGAGATATTAATTGATAAAAAATTACGCCTGCTACTGAGGTCACAAAGGTTCCCATTAAAGCAGCCCCAGCAATGGTATATACAGGAAGGCAGAAAAAACTTATAAAAAAAGGAGCTACGATAGAGCCACCCCCTATACCGTAAATACCTCCAATAATGCCAACGATAAAACATAATGACATTATACCCAAGGTACTAATATCAAAGGTCTGGCCATAGAATTCATATACGATACGAGAAAAATTGAATTTTTTTACTATAA
>QNAY01000272.1 GCA_003645605.1 Thermodesulfobacteriota bacterium | reverse complement strand
GAACTCTGCTATACCAATATCCTGACCATCCTGGACCTTGCAAATATACCTATCCAGGCAGAGAAAAGAAGCGACCTGAAGTGGCCCATAATCCTTGGAGGAGGAAGTTGCTCGGTCAATCCTGAACCTGTTGCTGATTTGTTTGATGCCATCCTGGTAGGAGACGGAGAGGAGGCCCTGCCTGAAATCGCAGGTCTTATAAAGGATTGGCGAGAGACAGGGAACGACAAAAACGAGATTCTCGTCGCTCTTTCCCGTATAGACGGCGTCTATGTACCGGGATTTTACAGACCGAAATATCAAGCGGACGGCTCCTTTGCCGCCCTTGAGCCCGAAAGGCCCGAAGCAGGTCTTATAAAGCGCAGGATAGTATCTGACCTCGAGAAGGCCCCTTTCCCCTCTCGCCCTCTCGTACCGTATACCCAGATAGTCCATGATCGTATGGGAATCGAGATAGCAAGGGGCTGTACCCGTGGTTGCCGGTTTTGTCAGGCAGGCATTACCTATAGACCCGTACGTGAACGCTCACCTCAAAAAATCCTCTCCCTGTTGGAACAGGCCCTGGCCACATCCGGATGGGAGGAACTCTCACTGCTTTCCCTGAGTACAGGTGACTACGGATGTCTTTTGCCTCTGTTGAGTACCTTGATGGATCGCTATATGCCGGAGAATGTTGCGGTCTCTCTCCCCTCTCTTCGAGTAGGAACCCTTAATCCGGAAATTATGAAACAGATACAAAGAGTGAGAAAAACCGGGTTTACCCTGGCTCCGGAGGCAGGGAGCGAGAGACTGCGAAGAGTAATAAACAAGGGAATTACAGAGCATGATCTCATTGATACTGCTGCCCAGGCCTATAATCTTGGATGGAGCAACATAAAACTTTACTTCATGACAGGTCTTCCGACAGAGACCATGGCCGATGTTCTGGAAATCGCTGCACTCGCAAAGAGGGTCCTTGCAAGTAGCAGGAAAAGGGGCAAAAAAGTTACTGTCAGTGTAGGCACCTTTGTGCCAAAACCCCATACCCCCTTTCAGTGGGAACGCCAACTAAATATCAGGGAATCCAGAGACCGCCTTGAACTGCTGAAATCCAACCTGAAGGGCCGGGACATTCATTATAAATGGCATGACCCGCTTCAGAGCTTTCTGGAAGGTGTTTTCTCCAGAGGGGACCGCAGGCTCACAGGAGTCCTTTACAGGGCATGGAAAATGGGGGCACGTCTTGATGCCTGGAATGATTATCTAATGCCGGACCTGTATAAAAAAGCCGCGCTTGAAGAGAATGTCGAGCTTGAAAAATATATAGAAGCAATTGATACAAAGGCGCCTCTTCCCTGGGGTCACATTTTAACCGGTGTGAGCAATGAGTATTTATTGGAAGAAAGAGAGAAAGCACGGAAAAAGATTTATACACCGGACTGCCGACATGGTGAATGCCAGACCTGCGAAGTGTGTGATTTCAAGCATATCCAACCAGTAGTCTATGAGAAGGAAAATGCTCACACTTCATCTCTCACCCAATCATTCAATCACCAAACCACCCAATCACTAAATCACCAAATCACCTACCACCTGGCCTTCAGTAAGCTGGGAGATGCACGATTTCTGGGACATCTCGAGATGGTCCATGCTTTTCATCGGGCAGCAAGGAGGGCGCATATCCCGGTTGCTTATTCTCAGGGCTTTCATCCCAAACCCCGTTTTTCTTTTGGACAGCCCATACCCCTGGGCACTGAGAGCCTGGCAGAACAATTTGCCGTTACACTGACAGAGCATATGAAACCGGACCGTCTGAAAAATTTATTGAGTAAAGAGATGCCTCAAGGAATCACTATAAGCTCAGCAAAACTCTCAGGCCCGAAGACTTCTTTTGGAATTACGGAAATAGTAAAATATCTGATATTTGTCCCTGGTGTTACAGAATCTCAGGTAAAAGGCTCAATTGAAAAGCTGAATTCAACCCCCAAATGGCCTGTGAGCAGGATACGTAAGAAAAAGCAGATCACAACAGACCTTAAGCAGGTAGTTGAGTCTCTTCAATCAATAACAAAAAAGGACTTGGAAGACGGGCAGATAATACCCTGCCCCTGGCCTGAGGATGTAAAAGATGAGGAAACCCCATATTTTTACCTGACGCTCAGGTCCATTGCCCGTTTCAATCTCAAACCGGCCGAGGTAATAGGGTCGATCATGGGGCTTTCCGAGGAGATGATGAAATCGCTGCGAATCCTAAAACTGGTCCTCTCCGAGTAAATCCGACAGGCTTGTCATCACAAGCTCAACGCCGAATACCGTTTCAATGTGGCGTTTGACAGCCTCACATACTTGATTTATGGATACTCTATGTGAAAGCTCCTGCTCTATGGAGGTCATCGTAATTTTCTGAAGACCGCAGGGATTTATCCAGCCAAAAGGCTCCAGGGAAAGATTGACATTGAGTGCCATGCCATGAAAGCTAATTCCCCTGCGGATAGCTATCCCGACACTTCCAAGCTTATTCTTGCCGACCCATACGCCCCTGTTCGCAAGGTTCCTTTGAGCCATGATTCCCCAATCCCGGGCGGCCCTGATCATGACTTCTTCGAGTTTTTCAATATAATCGAGAACTGACAGCCTGGCAGCATGGAGATCAATGATGGGATACATGACAAGCTGGCCGGGTCCGTGAAAAGTAATGTCGCCGCCCCGCTCCACACGGATCAGGGGAATGCCTGCTTTTTCCAAAGACTTCGTTGACACGGTCAGGTTATTCATCCCGCCGTTGTTTCCAATGGTAAAAACAGGGGGATGTTCCAATAACAAGACAATATCTGTGTTAATGCTTTTGTCTTTTCTTGCAGCCACAAGATTGCTTTGCAGGTTCCACGCCTCTTTGTATTCTGTGACAGGGAGCTCAGTGCAGAGCCATTTTTTGTTTGAACTGTAACGCGTCATGCCGGGGGTGTAAACGGTTTCTATGTTTGTAGAAGGGTGCATCAGCGTTTACCTTATATCTAAAGTGATCGGTTCAAGGTTCAAGGTTCAAAGGTTGTAAGCACTTGACATCCAACACATTATTAAATAATTTGTTTGTTTGCTTCTTTCACCTATTGGGTGAAACATACTTATGCCCTCAATTAAGGCACCATCCTTTTGATATCAGACCGTTAGGGCTCTTTAGCCGTGAACCTTGAACCGCTCAATCTAGGTTATACGAAATCACCATGAAATAAAGCATAATTAGTGTCTGAACGAAAACTAACCAAAACTGTCATTTCGAGCAAAGCGAGAAATCTTATCATACTGAAAATACAGGCATTAAAGATTTCTCCCTACGGTCGAAATGACAAAAAGAGGGGT
>QNAY01000271.1 GCA_003645605.1 Thermodesulfobacteriota bacterium | reverse complement strand
TCGAAATGACAAAAAGAGGAGTTTTCGTTCAGGCACTAAATTAGATTAAATTGCTTGGTTTGCTCTATCTTGTGATTTGGTACGCAACCCTTACCTTTTGGGCTATTTCTTTCGCCAGGTTTTCTGTAATCCCCTTGTGCGTGGGAAGAGTGATGAGGTTTCGTGCGATCTGCGCTGCACCAGGAGTGGAAACCTGCTGGTTCCCAAGATGAGGCTTGATTGTCTCCTCATCAGCAATAGCCTTTGGATACATGCGCCTGACACCAAATCTTTTAAGTTCTTTGGGTATTAAACCGGGACCTGACATCAATGGAAATCTTGTATATACGGGCGTTGATCCTTTTGGAACCGGGATGGCATAATCGGTGTCAAGGGCTTCCTTGTATGTCTTTGCAAGATGGCGGCGATGTGTATTTAGATCATCCAGGATGGCCATGGACTTTTCTGCAAGCTTCTGCGCCAATAAAGGCATGCCTGCAACATCAAAATTCGGGTCAAATATTGTCTCGCCAAGGCCGAGTGGAAGCATCTCCGGAATCCAGTAAAGACCAGGCCATGATATTACCTGTGTCGCAGCTGCCGTAATCAGTTGGGTAAAACCCCGGCTACAAACCTTTGGCTCCAGCCCTGAAAGAACATTTTGGTCTTTGCCGACTAATGCCCCTCCACACCCCACAGGTAGGGATTTCCCGCAGCCAAAGCTGTAGAATCCGAAATCACCCATTGTCCCAAGTGGCCGTCCGTTCAATGTGCCACCAAGGCCCTGTGCTGCATCCTCTACGAGGTGTGCGCCTGTGTGCTGTGCTATTTCCTTCAAGCCATCAATGGATGTAGGAATTCCGAAAAGGTGCTGATGCACAATAGCCAAGGTTCTGCTGGAAGCAGACCGTCTTAAAGAATCCGGGTCAGGGCATAATGTTTGCGGATCTATGTCATAGACCCTTATCTTAAGGCCTGCCTTTGCCACTGATGCTGCCACGGAATAGCATGTGTAGCCTGGAACTAGAACTTCATCGCGGCTCTCTTCATTTTTCCTCTTAAGAACCTCAAGAAGCAGATAAAGAACAGCCCTTCCGCTGTTTCCAAGAATGCAGTATTTAACCTGAAGGTAATCGCATAAGTATTTTTTAAAGTCGTTTGAAGAAGATAATAAGGAATCAAATATTGCCGACCATGGAATCTTTACCTCAGCAGGAGGATACCAGGCCAATTTTTGGACCTGTGCGGTCAAAAAACTATTCAAATTCAATCACGAAAACACGAAAACACAATAAGATCTCACAAAGATATGTATTTCCGAACTCGAGGGCCGACAAAATCAGCTATGCATGAAGGGAGATATTGCCAGACGCGAGCCGCGGTTTCCCGTCCCTTGGATTCTGAATCGCTGCAATCTATTTTTTTCCCATCAAGCCCTAGTTTATACCAGTACAGTTGCTTCGGCTTGGCTCCCCATTGCTTTTTGAACCGGTAAGTCCCCTCCCCTGGTGTAGAACGCCCTAAGTCGAATTCAGAATAGCCATTTTCTGCGGCCCAAGACAAAAATTGCCAATAAAGCAACATGTTAGGGGCTGAACGATTATACTTCCTCAGAGATGAGGCCCATGGTATGCAAACCTTTTGGCCGTTGAACAAAATAATCCCCGCAGCCACAGGCTCTTCATTTTTCAGATAGATTATGCCTACTTTTGCCTTGTCATTATATGCGGACAATACAGATTTGAACCATTTAAACGCATGTACCGGAGATCCAAGGTCATGCATATTTATAGTAAATACACGATAGAAATCTTCAAGGAGTTCAGAGCCTCCAATGTGGCCCCTCAGACCCTCTTTTTCCGGACGGCGTATTTGGGACTTCAGCTTGGCCTTAAATCCACTCCACAGGGCATCTGAGGAGGCAGGCAAAGATAAAATCATACTGACTTTATTGGAAATGACCTGACCGGAAACACCTTCTTGGGCCAATAAGTTGCTATGCTCCTGTGAGCAGCGAATATCCATCCCAGATACACCTAGCTCACCCGCAAGCCTTTGGGCCTCCCCTATCAACGCCTGTTGCACCGATAGTTCTCCGATTAGACCCCCATAGTCGCAGTAAGGAATAGATACCAGAGACTTGCGCCCCCATGTAAACAAAAACAAATAAGAGGCAACACGCCGACCACAAAGCCGAAATCAGTGTCTTCTGCCATAAGATATAATCCCTTGTGCCCATAGCCTTTTTCCACCGCTGTTTTCCAGGCGTAGAGATAATAGGGGCCAGCCGTGGGATTACTTGATACGTAATTGTCCCAGATCATCTGGTCATTGTCGGTTGCTGGGCGAATGTTCATTGGGTTACTTGGGTTTGTTGGGTTTATTGGGCCAGGAAGCCAATTCTTAATTTTTAATGCTGATTTTTGAATTTTTTTCTAACAGCTTTTTTTGAGCGGTTTTGACAATCGCGGTTAGCATACGAATCAGTTCCTCACAATCCTCAATCAGTGAACCAACTTCAGTATTGATACATAAGTTGAGCGTTTAGCTGTTAGCCATTAGCGTTTAGCGTTTAGCTTTGAAAAATCAGGCGGATGAAATAGCCATTTTGGCTGCAAAGTCTTTTCGGCTCTGGGCTGCGGATGCTTTTCTACGTTAGCACCGATACTGGTTCCGGCTCGCAGGAGCTGTTTGGAGAGTACATACTCGTTCTCGCCTTGCATCTGGCGGTATAAAGAAATTATCCTCAGTGCAAATTGATAACTCTTATCTTTGATCAAATTCGGCTTCTCAAAATACATAATTCACAATTAAGCATTCAAAACTCAAAATTAATGAGGCTTTTTGCCAGACTTCAATATCTTCAAATGTGGACTCTGTGAGAGACATTCTTTTCTCTCGCCCGCTCCTTTCAGTTGCTAGAGAACGCAGAGAAAAACAGTAATGAGGATTAGAGGATTAAACGAACTCAATAAACTCAACGAACCTAATAAACGCTTTCGCTGTTACGCAATCTGTACCCCTGTACTAAGGACTTCACTCGCGAGGGGATTGGCAGAACTAAAATCTGAGGCTCTAAATGGATGAGGCTCTATTCTTGTATCGAATTTTCTCCTCAATTTCAATAACTCCACCTGCATATCAAAACTATCCGGAAATTCTTTAAACACAACTGCCAGATCAATATCACTATCTTCGTTGAAAGATCCTTTCGCATATGAACCGAAGATATAAGCCTTTGATTACGCTGAAAAAATTCCTTTTTTAGCCACTGGCTCGAAATAGCTATATAAGTTTCGTATGCGTAACTTATGTATTACGAATATGTTTATGTTATAGCTTTAGATCAACTCCGACTTT
>QNAY01000270.1 GCA_003645605.1 Thermodesulfobacteriota bacterium | reverse complement strand
GTTGTATTTTTCGGTAAATCCTTTGACGAGCTTGTTCTTGTGCTCATAAAGGCGCCGCTCCAGGTTATTGATTACCCCCAGATACATCACTTTATTGTTCCAATTTGTGAGCAGATACACATATATGTCACAGTCATGGGCATTTAAGATTTCTCCCTTCGGTCGAAATGACAATATGGGCGTGAACGCTTCCCTGACGTGTAACCGCACAGATCACACTTTTTCAACATGGATGCCGGCATTCATTGGTCATTAGGCAAAAACTTTGTATAAAAACGGAATGTTAGGCTAAAAGCTAATCGCTGATGCAAGAAGACGCAAGGACCGTGTCAGGGAATGATTTTTCCTGTCCACAGATCATGCAGGAAATTTTGATACGGCATTATTCTGATCTGCCCGTGGATCTTTTCTTCCCTCTCATTACAGACAACCACGGCCTTGCGGGGCGGATATTCCTCAATGAGGGATGTTTCTGGTCAGTCCCTCGGCGAAGACCTCTTCTTTCAGATAATCCTGCGTATAGGCCCTCATGGCTTTGCTATAGCCTTCCAGCAGGTAATGTGCCGGGATCATGCTGCGGTTCACTCAGTAGATCCAGTTCTTCCAGCTCAGCCGAGACAAAAGGTAGTTCTGTGGATAGAAAGGCTGATCTGAGCCTTACTATTATGGATTTATCCCATGCCTTTTAAGGAGGTCATGCAGGGTAGGGCGGCTGGTATCAAGCAGCTTGGCTGCCTGGCTGATGTTGTTGCCGGTGAGTGCCAAGGCCTTGCGGATAGTATTGATCTCTGCTGCTTCCCGGGCCCCTTTCAGGGTGGGCAGTTTTTGTTCCTCCTGCTTTAAAGAAGCGTCTTCCAGCCCCATGTCGGCGGGGTCAATGACTCGACCGGTTGTAGTACTCAATGCCCGGCGGATGCGGTTTTGGAGTTCACGGACATTACCGGGCCATGTATGTGCAGTCAGGGCGGCGATAGCCGACGGCGAAAGTGTTATATGCCACCGGTGCAGTTTCTGAGTCTCTTCCCAAAGAAAGTGATGGGCCAGAAGCAGGATGTCTTCACCTCTTTCCTTCAAACCGGGGATCCATAAAGGAACCACATTAAGGCGGTGAAAAAGGTCTTCACGAAACTTTCCCTGCTTAACTGCGTCCTCCAAATTGACGTTGGTGGCTGCAATGATGCGGACATCCATTGTGATTGTCTTTGTTCCCCCCAACCGTTCGACAGTACCCTCCTGGAGGAACCGCAAAATTTTTACCTGGAGTGCCAGGGGTAGCTCACCAATCTCGTCTAAAAAGACCGTTCCCTTGTTAGCATGCTCAAATCTGCCGATCTTACGACCTATGGCCCCGGTAAATGCGCCCCTTTCGTGGCCGAAAAGCTCACCTTCGAGCAGATTTTCAGGGATTGCCCCGCAGTTAATGATCACCAGGGGCTTTTGGGCCCTTTGGCTCAGACTATGAATGGCCCGGGCCACCATCTCTTTGCCCGTACCACTGTCTCCGGCTATGAGGACAGGGTAATCGGTTTCACTCACCTGTCTGATGCGCTCAAATAGCTTGCCCATAATCGGGGAGACACCGAGCATGCCGCAAAAAGAGCCGCTTTGGCTGGATTGATTCTGCAGTCTACGGTTAGCCTCTTCCAATTCATGGATCCTGAAAGTGCGGGAAAGGATAATATTTAGTATTTTTAAATCGATGGGTTTGGCGCAGAAATCGGCCGCACCAAGGGCAATGGCCTGGACCGCGTTTTCCTCTTCGGCATTGCCGGTAATGACAATCACTTTGGTATAAAGGGCAAGAGAAGATATCTCTTCCAGGAGCTTAAAACCCTGCTGAGGGGTGTCCGGATATGGTGGCAGGCCCAGATCCAGAGTAACTACCGGGAAGGTGCCAGAGGCCAGCAGTTGTCTGGCCTCATCAACTTCAGAGGCAATGATTATTTCATATTCCTTTCCAAGGCCCCACTTAAGCTGTTTGGCCACGGAAATCTCGTCTTCAATAACTAAAAGCTTTTTTTTATTCATTATTAGAACAAATTGTTAAAACAAATTGAGGGATTGAGGGATTAGAATCAAAAAAATACCTTCAATCCCTCAATTCCTCAATCCCTAAATTATCCTCAACAGCACTTGCCCTCAGGACATAAAACCTTTAATAATCTATATATCGAACATTAGACGTTTTTCCATAAGGAAAATTTCTAAAAAATTACGCTAGTGGAGGGTAAATATTATGGCGAGTAAAACCAAGGCAAACACAAAGGGACAAAAAAAGCAGATCGGCGGGGCCATCGTTGCCATAATAACTCCCTTTAAGGACGGAAACCTGGATGAGGAAGCCCTCAAAGCCCTTATAAAATGGCACATAACGGCCGGGACCAATTGTATAGTACCTTGCGGTACCACTGGTGAGTCAGCCACCCTCAGCCACGAAGAGCACATGAGAGTAGTGGAAATCACTATAGAGACCGTAAAGGGGCGCATACCGGTAATCGCCGGATCAGGCTCCAACTCCACCGCAGAGACCATCATGCTCACCAAGCATGCGAAGAATGCGGGTGCAGATGCGGCCCTGGTGATTACACCCTACTACAATAAACCCAGTCAGGAGGGATTATACCAGCACTTTATAGCCGTAGCGGATGAATGCAAGTTTCCTATGGTCCTCTATAACGTACCCGGACGTACAGGGGTAAACATGTTCCCGGAAACAGTGGCACGCTGCGCCAAAAATAGATACATTATTGGGATCAAGGAGGCTACGGGCAGTCTGAAGCAAGTAACAGACGTAATCAGGTTATGTCCTAAAAACTTCATAGTGCTCTCAGGAGACGACTTTACAGCCTTTCCCATCATGGCCATTGGAGGCAGGGGTGTCATCTCGGTTGCATCCAACGTAGTGCCAAAAGAAATGGCTTCCATGATGAATGCATTTGAAAAGGGTAACCTCACAAAGGCACGTCAGTTACATTTAAAATTGTTCCCGCTGTTTGATGCCCTTTTCTATGAGACAAATCCCGTTCCGGCCAAGACCGCTCTTGCAATGATGGGCAAAATACCGACAGATGAGGTTCGTCTTCCACTGGCCTCAATGAGTGATGCCAATAAGAAGCGGCTGGAAGGGGTTCTGAAAGACATCAAACTGATCAAGTAGGATAAGCTGTTGAGCTATTAAGCTGTTAAGCTGACAAGTCAAGCAGCTCAATAGCTTAAATAGTGTCTGAACGAAAACTAACCAAAACTGTCATTTCGAGCAAAGCGAGAAATCTTATCGTACTGAAAATACAGACATTAAAGATTTCTCCCTACGGTCGAAATGACAAAAAGAGGGGTTTTC
>QNAY01000269.1 GCA_003645605.1 Thermodesulfobacteriota bacterium | reverse complement strand
TAGTTAATTGGTTATTATTGTTTGAATTTATATCGTTTGCACAAAAATTGGACACTTGATGTAGTTAAAGGTCTAATATACTGATTTAACATACTTATTTTTTGACTCAACGACTCAACTATTTGACGATCTCTGAAACTGGTGAATGAAGGATGCCCATAGACGAACTGAAAACAGGAAACAGGATCTATGAAATGGACAGAAGAGGCAAAAAAGGCCTTTGAAGCAGTACCGCCTTTTGTGAGGCCCATGGCCAAAAAGGGAATAGAGGCCTATGCCCGGTCCCTTGGGCAGGAAATCATCACTCCTGAGCTTCTTAAAGACGCCAAAAAAAATCTCATGGGAGAACGGAACAAATTCTTTGCCAGAGGAGGAGTGGACCCACTGAAGTACGCCTTTGATCGCAAGATCGCAGTTCATGCCGGGGCCGGGGGACAACCACTTCCTACTGAAGAGGCCTTGCCTACCTGGCAGGCACTTTGTAATAAGCCTGATAGTTCGTCTCGAAGGACAGTTTATATCCATGTCCCCTTCTGCCGGGAACAGTGTCTCTATTGCGGCTTTTTTATGCGTACCTTGCGCCAGGGCGACAGCGCCCGTTACACTGATGCCCTTCTCAAAGAGATAGAGCAGGTCTCAGGGCTTCCAGCCGTGACCAGCCACCCCATACATGCGGTCTATCTGGGAGGCGGGACACCTACGGCTTTAGATGCAGGAGATCTTAAACGGCTGATCGAGGCTGTTTGCCGCCTATTCCCACTGGCTAATGACTGCGAGATCACTGTGGAAGGTAGGGTGACCAATTTCGGAGAAGAAAAGATGCAGGCCTGCGTGGCCGGAGGTGCAAACCGTTTTTCCATCGGTGTCCAGAGCTTTAATACCAGGGTCCGGCAGGACGTCGGACGTATAGCGGACAGAACAGAGGTCCTGGAAATGCTTACTACCTTGACTGACTTGGTAGAAAATAGGGCCGTAATTATTGACCTCATCTACGGACTTCCAGGCCAGACCATGGCTGTCTGGGAAGATGATTTGAGGATCCTGATTGAAGAGACGAAGCTGGACGGCGCCGACCTCTACCAATTGAACGTCTTTAAAGGCAGCCTTTTGAGTCGGGCTGTAAATCAAGGTAAGCTCCCGCCGCCTGCTGACATCCCTACTCAGGCAGAGATGTTTTTAAAGGGCAGAGAGATGATGACCGCAGCTCATTTCAGACGCCTCTCCATGTCCCATTGGGGCCGCACTCTCAGGGAGCACAACCGTTACAATACCTTTATCCGCTACGGGGCTACTTGTATCCCTTTGGGCTGTGGTGCCGGAGGGCGTCTTCACGGCCACTATTTCTTTCAGGAGGGGGATCTGAAGACCTACTACAGACGTGTCAACGCAGGGGAAAAACCAGTGGCTATGGCTATTCTCCTGCCTGTTCACTCCCCACTTTTTAGAGACCTTGTTGGACAGATGGAAAATGGCAAAGTGAATCTCTCTGCCCTTGGAGAAAAGCACGGTTTTGACCTAGAGGCAATCTTTTCCCCGCTCCTTGAGCAATGGGAGCAGGCAGGCCTGATACGGAGATCGGGGGACGGAGGGATTGTGCTCACAGTGGCAGGGGAATTCTGGAATGTCCACCTGGCCCAGTTCCTTATTGACTATTTCCAGCGCTATCATCAGAAAGATGCCCAGCCAGGTTCCATGGCACTTTAACCCCATGGCATCATTATATATAACTGTTATTATGAGTCATATTTAATGTACAGTTTGGAGAACTGAGGTGTTTTGGAAAAAACTCCAGAATTTGAGTCTGGAAGCCCAGCTCTGAAACACGTATTGCCAGTTTCAAGTCTATCAAGGGTTTCTGATAAGACAGAACAATATTTTATCGCAAAAAAGTAGTAGACAATGATGTAATTTTTTGATAGTATAGCGCTGGATTGTTGCAAACTTATTTGTAAGGAGGCGCACGCTATGCCTAAAAAAAAGAGGGGATCAATATTACAATCTGGTCGTGAAATCAGCAGGCAGGAACTTGATGAAATACAAGAAACGGTAGGGGTATTCCCACGGCTGAGCCGTACGGAACTGGCTGCAACCATATGCGAACATCTGGGATGGATGACGGCCTCTGGTGGTTACAAGATAGATGCCTGTATGAAATTACTGGAGAAATTAGAATCAAAGGGATTCGTAGAGCTCCCAGAAAAGCAACAGAGAACAAAAAGGCAGCAAAGCGGAAAGAATGTTGCGCTGACGTCCAAGACTGAGGCCCAAGCTGATATTGTATGTAATTTAGGCGAGTTAGGCTTAGTAAATGTGGAGGTTGTTAAAAGCAAGGAATCGACTGGATTGTGGAATGAATACGTATCGCGTTACCACTATCTGGGATACAAGAAGCCGTTCGGTTACGTTTTGCGATATTTTATTGTATCTGAACAAGGTTTCTTGGGATGCCTGATGTTTGCAGGGGCTGCCAAGGCCTTGGCAGTCCGAGACCGGTGGATAGGCTGGACGCAGATACAGCGCCTAAGGAATCTGGCTTGGGTCATCAATAACAGTCGTTTCCTGATTTTTCCATGGGTTCAGGTTAAGAATCTTGCAAGCCACATTTTAGGGAGAGTTGCCCGGCGTGTAAGGGAGGACTGGCAGGAGCGCTGGGGCTACAGTCCTGTTTTGGCAGAGACATTTGTTGATCCTCGATATTACGAGGGTATCTGTTACAAAGCAGCCAACTGGGAATACCTGGGAATGACAACTGGTAAAGGTCTTGTCCGTAAAGGAAGGACTTACACTACGACTTCAAAGAAGATTTTTGTTAAGCCTTTGGTAAAGAATTGGCAATCTCTCCTCTGTTCAGAACAACTTGAGGGGAGAGTGATCGAATGAACTGTAAGCGTTTACAGTGTGCTGCAGATGCAAGGCGTACGGGTACACAGACGTACTTCCTGTACTTTAAGTGCCCGGCAACAAAGCAGATACGGTGCCCTGTGAACGCTTACTTAATTCTTTCTATTATTTCACCAATACAGCCCGTTCAATCATCACTGAAGAAATCGGCATGTCGCGGTGTCCGGCCTTGACGGTGGTTGGTAGTCTCTCAATAGAGTCCACTACTTTCATACCTTCCACTACCCTGCCAAATACACAATAGCCCCAATCCTTTGAAGTCTTTCCTCTATGATCCAGGAAGGGGTTGTCCGCTAAATTGATAAAAAACTGAGCGGTGGCTGAGTGGGGATTTGCTGTGCGCGCCATGGCCACTGTGCCTCGCCGGTTTTTGAGTCCGTTGTCCGCCTCGTTGACAATCGAATCCCGAGTAGGTTTTTTCCGCATGTCGGTAGTTAAACCTCCTCCT
>QNAY01000268.1 GCA_003645605.1 Thermodesulfobacteriota bacterium | reverse complement strand
TTTTTCCTTGATTGGCTCTATCATTGAATAAGGCATGCATAAAGTTATTGTGCCTGTAGAAAATCCTAAATCGATCTCAAAATTTATAACAACCGCGACATCTGTGGGTACCATAATTTGTGCAAATTGGGGATTAATTTCAGATCTCAGATAGACAACATCGGGGTCTATAATTGGTTTCCATACCTTCTCAAGATCTGACAATGCGCTCAAAATAACTCTTTTTATGAGATTGTTTTCTATAGTTGTAAAATCTCTTCCCTCGATTTTAAACGTCTCCCGCCCGGATCCGCCGAACATGATATCAACCAATGCAAACATGACTTGTGATTCAACAATAAATACTGAGCTACCCCTTAATGGATCCATTTTAAATACATGCAAGCTCGCAGGCAAAGGGATACCTTTCATAAATTCCACGTACTTGAGCATATCCACAGACATGACATTCACATTGACAATCCTTTTTAACAATGATGATAGGGTGGTCCCGAACATCCTGGCGAACTTTTCAGTTATCATCTCCAGGACCGGCATCCTCTCTCTTACGACTCTATCTTGACTGGTTAAATCGTATGTTTGAGTTTCTGAATCCTCAGAGATTTCCTCTTGTTCTGTTTCAATCTCTCCCCCTGATATCCCGTTTAAGAGAGCGTTTACCTCTTCCTGTGATAATACCTGGGACATTTATGTGCTCCGTTTTGATTTTACTAGACAAATTGAGCGATTAGCCTTTAGCAGTTAGCTATTAGTTTAATGATTATCGGTCTGCCGTCCTGACAAGCAGGATATTTTACTATTACAAACTTTCACCCATTAAGTGTTATTTCTAATTAACGTAATGCTTTGATTGTTCAAAGCTAAACGCTAATGGCTAACAGCTAATCGCTCAATCCAGGTCTATTGTATAATAAATTCGGTAAAGTAAACTTTTGTAATTTGATCCTTGTCAAGATAGTTATTCACGCGTATGGCAATTTCATCTCTAAGACGTTGTTTTCCTGCAAAGCCTACTATTTCTTTATATTTTTTTGAAGAAAGGAGATCCAAAAGGCCGTCCATTATTTCCGGCTTTAATGAATCTAATTCCGATATACAATCTTCATTAGATACTTCTAGTTGAATTGTGATCTTCAAATACCTTTCACCATTATTATCCATCAAATTTACGATAATGCTATCTATAGGCCAAATGGCCTTCTTTACCTGAACCGTTTGTTCGACTTCCTCTTCAGGAGGCTCGGAAAAGTGAGTCCTATAGTACCACCACCCCCCAAAACCCGCTGCCCCCAAAATTACAATCACAACGGCCATTATAATCCACTTCAGGAACGGCAAACTTTTCTTTGAATCCTTTTCTACAGCAGATTCTTCTTGCTCTTCTTCTTTGATCTCTTCTTCAGCCATTGGATTCCCTTATTAAGGTCAAAATGATCCCCACCCTCCTGTTGAGTTCCCTGTTATGGTCACTCACATTTGGATAGAGGGGCTTTGAATCTCCATAACCTGCGGCAGAAAGCCTTTCAGGAGAGATGTTGCCTTTAGAAATGAAATACTTAACAACGTTTACAGCTCGAGCCACTGAAAGTTCCCAGTTGGATGGAAAACGTTTGTTCTCTATCGGGACATCATCTGTATGCCCTTCCACCCTTATTTGACAATCAGTTTTTTGGAGAATAGAAGATAAATTTTTAAGAGCAGAATAATTTTTCTCTTCAATTTCGGACATACCTGTTTTGAAAAACAACTTTTCCTTCAAAATAACGGAAACTCCTCCTTCAATTACCTCTGCATCCATATTGCCTATCTTGTCTATATGCTCGGCTAATTCTCTCTTTTTTTCGCGAAAGCTTGCGCCTCGATTCCCCATGGGAATGATAAAGGGCTCGAAAACTTTTATACCAACCTTTTCCTCAAAACTTAACATTCCGAAGGCGTTATTTATTGCATAAACTGCTTCCGTCACTTTGGCCACATCAAGTTTCGACATTGAAAGGACTAAAACAAAGAATGTAAGGAGCAGAGTCACCATATCGTTAAAGGTAGCTAACCATTTACCCCCTTTCTCATCTGAATCTTTAGAATTCTTCTTCAATTAATAGCTCGATATCAATTCAATTCTTGATTTTTCTGCAATTCAAAACATATCTCAACCCTTCGGTTTTTCTGCCTGCCCTCAGGCGTATCATTCGATTCGACAGGATGGTATTGGCTGAATCCAATGGCAGCCAACCTTTCCGAAGAAATTTTCTTCTTAAGAAAATATCGCAGGACATTTACCGCCCGGGCCGTTGACAATTCCCAATTTGATGGAAATTCAGGGGTATTTATCGGAACGTCATCCGTATATCCTTCAACTCTTATAAAAAAAGGATCTTTTAGCGCTATTGTAATTATTTGATCAAGATAAGGATATGCCTCTCTAGTCACTGTAGCCAGTCCTGGGGCAAACAATACATTAGCTCCAAAATTAACCTTAAATCCTTTATCAATCCACTCTATATCAACGGATTCACCCCATATCATTCCTTCGTAATGTTTTTTTAATAATTGTATAGTTGACTCAATAGAAGCTTTCTCAGCTTCTGTAATATCTGATGTGGATAACGCTATACTATTACCCCCGGTGCATACCGGATTTTCTACAATAAGATTAGTTGGCAAACCCGTACTATACTTTTTTGAAGATCCTCCATAGCCACGGTTAAAGTTTGTCACTTTCCCACCATCAATAGTTGAATAAGATACAAGCAGGGCAAAAAGGGCCACCAAGATCAGCACGAGAGAACAATATATTTGCTCCCACCCAGCAGCAGTTACCTCTTTTTTCCCTTTTTTCTTTTTAGATTCACGATTCATCCCTAAAAAACCGACTTCCTTTCCTTCGGAGATACAAATGAATGAAGCTTCTGTTCTAACATCCTTGGATTATCTCCCGACTGGACAGATAAGACACCACTCATAATTAATTGTTTCGTGGCAAGTTCCTGAGCACTTCGCGTCCTTAGCTTGCCGGAAATAGGAATGAAGATTAAATTTGCTAAAATAACGCCATAAAAGGTGGTAATAAGGGCCACTGCCATAGACGGACCTATGGAACTTGGATCATCCATCTGCATCAACATCTTTACTAATCCAATCAATGTTCCTATCATCCCCATAGCTGGTGCAAAATTCCCCATTGTCATAAATATCTCTGCACCCAATCTATGCCTCTCCTCGATGTACTCAACTTCCGTATCAAGGAGCTCGGACAGTTTGGCTGGTTCAATACCATCTATCATTAATGTCATTCCTTTAGCAAAAAAGGGGTCCTTAATATCTTTCAAGGTCTTTTCTAAACTTAATAT
>QNAY01000267.1 GCA_003645605.1 Thermodesulfobacteriota bacterium | reverse complement strand
GTCACTATCCTGGCAAAGATGGAAAGCTTTAATCCAGGAGGCTCTATTAAAGATCGTATAGCTCTTTCCATGATTGAAGGGGCAGAAGAACGGGGAGAACTCACAAAGGACAAAATAATCCTTGAGGCAAGCAGCGGTAATACAGGCATTGGTCTTGCGATAGTATCGGCTGTAAAGGGTTATCGCTGTCTTATCGCCATGAGCGAGGCAGCCAGTATCGAGCGTCGTCAAATTATGCGGGCCTATGGTGCTGAGATCCTCCTGACTCCTGCCCGTTTGGGGACTGATGGTGCCATAGAGGCAGTATATAAGCTGGCACTTGAAAACCCCGACCGCTATTTCTGCACAGACCAGTACAACAATCTTGACAATTCTCAGGCGCACTATCATGGTACTGCCCCGGAGATCTGGGAGCAGACCGGAGGTAAGGTAGATGTAGTAGTCACCACCATGGGAACCACAGGCACGCTGATGGGAATTACGCAACGCTTTCGGGAACTCAATCCAAAGGTCCGAATAGTCGGGGTGGAACCCTATTTTGGTCACGGCATCCAGGGACTTAAGAATATGAAGGAATCCTACCGGCCCGGGATCTTCGACAAGCGCCTGCCGGATGACATTGTCAATGTGCACGATGATGAGGCCTTTGAGCTGATTAAAAGGCTTGCGTGTGAGGAAGGGCTTTTTGTCGGGATGAGTTCAGGGGCTGCCATGGCTGTAGCACTTTCAGAGGCTGCGAAACTGGAACAGGGCCTTGTGGTCGTGATTTTTCCCGATGGAGGCGACCGTTACCTGAGCACAAATATTTTTTCAGTTCCACTGGTTGAGGAGGCAGATCAGGCCAAAGCCCTGAAGCTTATTAATACCCTTACCCGGAGAAAGGAAATCTTCGAACCCTTAAACCCGGGAAAGGCAGGGATCTACTCCTGCGGGCCCACGGTCCATGAATTCGCCCACCTGGGACTTTGCAGGAGGCTGGTGATTGCGGATCTTTTGAAGCGCACACTTGAATACCAGGGTTATGAGGTCACCCACGTGATGAATGTTACCGACCTGGATGACAAGACGATCCAGGCCGCCCTGTCCCAAGGGACAAGTCTCAAGGAGCTCACAGACCGTTATACCCAGACATTTATGGAGGACGTGTCATCCCTGAATATCAGACCTGCCGCCTGCTATCCCAGGGCAAGCGCCCATGTTGAGTCAATGATTCAAATGACCGGGCGACTCATAGATGCGGGCTATGCATATGTCAAACACGGTTCTGTGTATTTTGACATCTCAAAACTACCATCATATGGAAGGCTTTCCAGGGTGGATCTTTCCAACATTGACATTGGAAGGACAGTGGATCTTGACGACTACGAGAAGGACAGCCCTGTTGACTTTACCCTCTTTAAACGGGTAACCCTGGATGAGCTCAAGAGGGGAATAGGGTTTGAGACAAAATGGGGGAAGGTCAGGCCTGGCTGGCACATAGAGTGTGCTGCCATGTCAATGCACTATCTGGGAGAATTTTTCGATATACATACAAGCGGCTGTGACCTTATGTTTCCCCATCATGAAAACGAGATTGCCATTGCAATGGCCCTTACGAACCAGCCACTTGCCCGGACCTGGATTCACAGCGAGCTTATTCTGGTTGACGGAAAGAAAATGTCACGCTCAGCAGGCAATGTTGTCACCCTGCGGGATTTAAATAAAAAGGGCTTTACCGGAAGGCATGTGAGATTTTTCCTGCTCAGGACACACTACAGAAAACCCATTCATTTCTCTTACGACCATCTGAAAGAATCAGCAAGGGCCTTGAAGCGGCTTGATTACTTTGTCTCTGAGATCCAGGCCCTTACAATTGGTAAAGACCTTGTTGGAGAACCAGGACCGGCAATAAAAAAGGCCCTGGAGGCCATGAAAAATGACTTTAACCAAGCCATTAATGATGACCTTAACACTTCAAAGGCCCTGGGAGCGATCTTCAGATTGATCAGGCATGTAAACTCGCTCATTTCTGAGCAAAGGCTTTCACCCATGGATGCAAAAAATGTCATGGATGCCCTGCAGGATGTGGACAAGGTCCTTGGGTGCCTGGATATTTCTATCCCTGATCCTGAGCTGTCAAGGAAAATCCAGGACCTGGTCTCCCAGAGGGAGAAAGCCAGGACCTCAATGGACTGGGACAAGGCAGATGATATCCGGCAGCAACTTCTCGATCTTGGAGTGGAGATAATGGACACCCCGGGCGGAATCCGCTGGAGATGGATTAAGAGGGTCTAGGGTAAAGGAAAAATTATGCGCACATTTTTGGACTGCATCCCTTGTTTTATGATCCAGGCCTTGAGAACCGGGCGCCTGGTGGGTCTTTCCGACGAGAAAATCCTGAGATTGCTGATAGATCTGGGGGGGGAAATCAAAAATATTAAGCTGGATGATCCGCCACCCAAGACAGCAGTAATGGTATATGATCTAATAAACAGCTATACAGGCAAAACAGACCCTTTTAAAACAGTAAAAAAGCAAGGGACTGAGAAGGCGCTTGCCCTGTATCCTCAGTTGAAAAAGGAGATTTCGGAGTCTGAAGACCCTTTGGGACTTGCTATACGTCTTGCCATAACAGGAAATGTCATTGATTTCGGGATATCATCAAGTTATGATCTGGAGTCAGAAATTCAAAAAATAATGGACCAGTCTTTTGGCCGATGGGATGAAGAGAAATTTAAAAAGGCAGTAGCTCGGGCGGACTGGATTCTATATCTGGGTGACAACACAGGGGAGACGGTCTTTGACCGCCTACTGATAGAGACCCTGGCACATACTGTCACTTATGTGGTCAGGGAAAAACCGATAATTAACGATGCTACCAGAGAAGACGCCCTGGCAGCAGGCCTTGACAAAACAGCAACCATCATTTCATCCGGCTGTGCTGCCCCTGGTACTGTTTTGGACCAGTGTACTCCGGAATTCCGTGAGCTGTTTAGAAAAGCCCCTGTCATTATCAGTAAAGGTCAGGGGAATTACGAGACCCTGTCAGACTCAGACGCCCCTATCTTTTTCTTCCTGAAGGCCAAATGTGATGTGGTGGCAAGGCACCTTGGAGTAATAAAAGGCGATCTGGTCCTTGCTTCCGGCCACCTGAACTAACCAAGCAATCTTGAGCACGCAACACACGTCCAACCATGATGGCAAGGCCGCCCATCTTGCCCGGTCGGCAGGATCGGTGAGTGTTGCAGTATTCTTTTCCCGCATATTGGGCCTTGTGAGGGAGCAGGTGCTTGCAGGCCTTTTTGGTGCAGGTACTGCAATGGACGCCTTTGTTGTAGCCTTCCGGATACCCAATCTTTTAAGGGACCTTTTTGC
>QNAY01000266.1 GCA_003645605.1 Thermodesulfobacteriota bacterium | reverse complement strand
GCAATAAGGTGATCTAATCGCCGAATTGACTAATTTTCCAGCTTCCTGTATTGCCAGAGGCCTCATCGGCCCGGTCTGGGAGCATAAAAAACCGGTACAGCGCAAATGCCTCTTCCTGATTTTTACTTGACATGAGATATGGATTTGGTAAATTTTGACGTCCAATTGTGGGTAGTCCGAAAGGACAATGGGAAGATGGTGAAAATCCGTCGCGGACCCGCCGCTGTGATCGGGGACGAACGCCGCAGGATGCCACTATCGGGCATTCAGCTTTTATCGTGTGTCTTAATTATTATAGCCATTTCATTTTTAAATATTTTGGCTGGTTAAGAATAATTGAGGTAAAATGTAAGGGTTGATTGCCGGATGGGAAGGCGCGGTCAGTAGGATGATCCGTAAGTCAGAAGACCTGCCCATGAAGACATGATATTGTTCTGATCCTCGTGGTTTGGGATTTGGGCAACGCATACCGAGGTGAAAAACGGCATCCCCGGACCTGTGAATTCAGGCCCGGGGTTTTTTTTGGAGATAAACAGTGTCAGGAGATACAATGATGAAGAGATTGAGAGTTTCCTTTGTAACAGTAATTTTGTCCTTAATGCTGGCGGCTTCTTCCTTTGCAATGGGGCAGCAGGAGGACAAAAAGGCGATTGTTCTTGCATGCTTTGGGACAAGTTACCCATCGGCACTGGTGGCCATTACAAATATACAAAAGCAGGTTCGGAATGCTTTTCCGGGTGTCAAAGTACAGGTTGCCTTTACGTCAAATATTATCCGGAAGATATGGCATGAACGGCAAAATGACCAGGAGTTTCTTGCAAAGCACAAAGAGATTCCAAAGGAGATCCTCTATGTTAAAGGCCCTATGGCGACGATAGCTGATCTGCAGGATGAAGGCTACATGTCCATAATTGTTCAGCCTACATTTTTATATAATGGCGAGGAGTACAGCGATCTTTGTGAATACGTGAGAGGCCTAAATCATATCAAGACCATTAAGGCCAAATACATGCCTTTTAAAAAGCTGGTTCTCGGGAGGCCGGTCCTCGGGGAAAACGGTTTCGAATACGACTACCACAAGGATATGGAGACTGCGGCAAAGACACTTCATGCCGATGTGGACCTTGCCGGTAAAGATGGGGCAGCCCTTGTATACATGGGTCATGGGAATGAATTTTACAGCACCGGCGTGTATGCTGAATTTCAGCAGGTGATGCGCAATGAATATCCCGGCACCCAAATTTATATAGGTACTGTAGAAGGGTTTCCTTCACTTGATGATGTCCTCCTCTTTGTAAGGCATGCCGGTGTCAAAAAGGTCATCCTGAAACCATTGATGATCGTTGCAGGCGACCACGCCAGGAACGATATGGCAGGGAATGAGGATGATTCATGGAAAAGTGCCTTTGAAAGGGCTGGGATACGTGTCATATGCGACGTCCACGGACTTGGCGAAAATAACGAGTGGGCCGAGATCTATGTCCAGCATATCAAGGACGTTGCACGGGATAATCACATAGAATTGTAAAAATGGGTTTTGCAAAGGGCTCAGAATGTCCATGAAAAGAGATGTGGGGATTTCGTCTTAGATGCGAAGCCCCCACCTGTTTTTGCTGAGCTCTTTGTTGCTCTTGATCATTGTTTTGTCCACTGGGCTGGGATACCTGGAAATTTCTCCCCGGACGGTATATGCAAAATAGGCAGAATCCTTTACCCAAAGAAGTTTATAAGCCCTGAACTTTTGAACGGTTACGAGAAATCAAACGAATGAACACCGGTACCCTTTTTGGAATAGGCGTTGGCCCCGGAGACCCGGACCTTATTACCCTGAAGGCCGCGAATATTCTAAAGCAGGTAGATGTCGTATTTGCGGCTGCCTCCACAAAGAACGGTTATTCTCTGGCCGAGGAGATCGCATCCACCCACCTCAAAGATGGAATGCCCCTTGTTCGTTTGGGCTTTCCAATGACCCGCAGCACGGAAAAACTCCAGACCGCATGGGAGGAAAACGCCTGCACGGTGGTCGACACCTTAAGGAAGGGAAAAGATGCGGCCTTTGTCACCATCGGCGATCCCATGACTTACAGCACCTTTGGTTACCTGATGCGTACCATAAAGGAAATAGCACCCGATACTTCCATAGAGATCGTCCCTGGCATCACATCCTATCAGGCCGCTACGGCCGCTGCAGGAGAAATTTTGGCCGAAGCAGAGGAATCCTTTACCGTAATTTCAGGCGCTATGGGCGCCAAAAAATTGGGAGAGGTGATCGACCATACGGATAGGGTGGTGATGCTCAAGGTGTACCGCGAATACAAAGAGATAATGGATGCCCTTGATCAGCTCGACTTGCTCAAGGGATCGGTGCTTGTGTCCAGATGCGGGCTGGAAGGAGAACGGATAGTCAGAAATTTGGAGGATGGGATAGATTCGGCCCCTCCATATCTGTCGCTACTCCTTATCTCGAAGAAATGAAGTTTCCATAAGGGGCTTCGGACATTTTCCATCCTGATTACATATTTTACTGCTTTGTCAACGTTGACCGAGTACCGTGCCTCACTCCACCTACGGCCAGCTAAAGGAAGGCGCTATACAGTAGGCCGAACCTATTCCGCAAATTTTACATCTCAAGTTTTGTCTCGAATCCAACCAAGTTAGAAAGATTAATTAGTGCCTGAACGAAAACCCCTCTTTTTTGTCATTTCGACCGTAGGGAGAAATCTTTAATGCCTGTATTTTCAGTACGATAAGATTTCTCGCTTTGCTCGAAATGACAGTTTTGGTTAGTTTTCGTTCAGACACTAATTATCCCAAAAAAGTTGACATTTTTTGCCAATAGTAATATTTTTCTAAAATTTGTAGCAAGACTTGCCTTCAAAGGGGATATCCTGCCAGAGCTTACCATAGTATTTGAGCTCACGTGAGGCCTATGCTTCAGAGGGCAACCAATGAGAGGTTTCAGAACCAGAGGGGTTTTGGAAATTAAGGAGGAGATGAGATGAGGGGTTTGAAATTGACAGTTTTTTTATTGGTAATCATGGCTATTGTCGTGCCCCAAGTGAGTCGGGCAGGGGAGAAAGAGACTGGAGTTATGAAGCTGGATGAGATTGTGGTGTCGGCAACCAAGACAGAGAAAAGTATTGAAGATGCGCCTGGCAGTGTCTCAGTTATCTCCAGTGAAGATATCGAGATGCGTAATATCCAAACAGTTGATGAGGCCCTTTCAGAGGTCAGAGGTAGGGCGTCTAAATCAGCTAATTTCCTTTGCCCACTTTTTGGACCTCTTCTATTTGCTCGAAATCCTTTTAGGCTGGGCATTATGATCAATATTTCCGGGTCCAAAAAATGGGCAAAAAATAT
>QNAY01000265.1 GCA_003645605.1 Thermodesulfobacteriota bacterium | reverse complement strand
TACCATTGGTATTGATGGTGATAAGCCTTTTTTTGTATAGTGCACCTATTGCCTTTTTGTATGTTTTTTTACTCATTCCGAACATGGAATAGATATCTTCCGGAGGACTTTTATCAGTAACTGCAATACTGCCGCCAAGGTCTTTAATTGTTTTTAGAATGCTCTGGGAAATATTATCAACTCTTTGATAGCCTGATTGTTGCAGGCTTATGTCAATTTTGAGGTCTTCGCGTATTATTTTTATGTAGCCTTTTAGCTGCTGGCCTATGTGAAGCCTCTGAAACACTTCGTTTTTATAGATCATGCCCCAATGAGAATTGTTAACAATCGTTTTATAACCCAAATCTGTTTTGTAACATATAAAAAGATCTACCTCTTCGCCCTCATCGTAGTTCGGTGACTGCAAATCAAGAAATTTATCCAACTTTGAAGATGCTGTGATGCGGTTGTTTTTTTTATCAAGAAAGACAAATACAACATATGATTTGCCTTCCTCCATTTTGGCGTGCTGCTCTCTCTTTGGAACAAGCAGATTTTTTTGCAGCCCCCAGTCCAGGTAGGCGCCCGACGATGAGTTTGCCACCACCCGCAATTTGGCAAACTGACCGACTGTTACATAAGGTTTTTGGGTCGTTGCCCGCAGACGCTCTTCCCTGTCTACATAAACAAAGACTTCAACCTCATCTCCTGGCTGACACTTCTTAGGAACATACTTTTTCGGCAGGAGAATACCCCCTGACTCACCACCATCAAGGTGGGCGCCATAGTCCAGCCTTCTTTTTATTGTAAGCTTATTTATCCTGCCGATCTTTACCATTTTCTTTCCTGTAAGTCGTTACGCAATACCAGAAATATCGGGTAATGGCGTCTTTGTCAGTTGTTTTCCGTAGGCACGAAAGTCCATGTCCTTTGCGCCACGCCCCTTTTTGTCTACATTGCCCGTATCAAACTCCAAATTGAAAAAATAGACAAACGATCACAAGTAATACCAAAATCAATTTTCTACTCATAATATAACCTCCTCAATGAGAGGTCGATGGGTTTTCCACTTCTCTTAGAAAAGTCCTTTGTAGCCTGAGGAGTTCCAGGGGCCTGTCCACTGGGGTCATGTGGGCGCTTCCCTGTATGATATGACACTGAGGGCTATTGGCAAAACCGGACTGATATTTAGTATAGGCAGGCGTACAAAGATCGTCGTTTCCACAGGTCATAAGAACAGGAGAATCCAACTTGGAGAGTTGCGAGGTTACGTTTACCGTCTTTAGATTTCCCGGCACATTCAACTCCGAACCGCTTGCAACCATAGTATCGTGGATTACGGCATTTCGTGCGCCAATCAATTTCTTCATCGCCTCAGGTAATGGCCAGGTGCGTGTAATATGCCGCTTGGTGAACTCCATGCAAGCTTCGTCATAGTTGCTCTTTGTCCCCACCCCCCTCAACTCATAATCATCAATGATCCGCCCGGCTTCTCCATTCAAGCAACTCAAGCCCTGCTTAAGTTTTGGGGCAACATGATTGATGTAATAGGGAAAACTCAGTACCGGGCTATGGAGAGAAATGGACAATATGCCGTCGGGGTGTTTGGCGGCAAATCCAACAGCCAGGGTAGTTCCCCATGAATGACCAATCAAATGGTATTTTTTCAAGCCCAGACCATCCCGTACCGCTCGCACCTCATCAAAATATCGTTCGGCAGTCCACAAGGACGGATTATCCGGGCGGTCTGATTTTCCACACCCCAGTTGGTCATAGAAGATCACAGGACGTTCATCAGCCAATGCCTGAAACGCCACGAGATTATGATGATTGCCTCCCGGACCGCCATGCAGAACCAGCGCAGATGGTCTGCTGCCGGAGCCAATTCTGCCGTACCATAATTTGTAGGTATCACCGTCATAGATGTAGTCGACAAAACCTTCGTAATCATAATCAGGTTCGGTTAAGATCTTTTTTATAGAGGCTTGTTCGTTATTCATGGTCTTTTCGCCTTGCAACATACAGCCGATCGTCAATGCTGCAATAAACGCACAGAATACGATCAAACGTAACAAACGTTGATGACTGATTTATTCTACCGTAAGCCATCCGTCGAATGTTTTAAAAGTGGTTGCAAAATAAAACTATTTATAGTAAATTATAACCTAAATCTAATAATTAATTAATCAAGGAGGAATTATGCCGACAGCAGTAAAAATTTCTGATGACCTGTTTGCTAAAGCAAAAATACGCTCTAGAGTTTTCAAACGGTCCATTGCCGGCCAGATTGAATACTGGGCCAAGATTGGTGAGATCGTAGAAGAAAATCCGGATCTTCCCTTACATTTCATTCAGGATATTCTTTTTGCTAAAGAGCAGATTAGGGCTGGCGAAGGAGAAGCATATGTCTTTGGGGAAGGAAAATGAGAAATAGAATAAAGGAAGTTACTCAGTCTCCTTTATTCGGCAGACAAAAGAAAAAACTACCAAAAGATCAGATAAGACATCTGGATAAGATTGTTCGCACAATCGTGAGAAATCCAGAAGCTGGAACCATGAAATCAGGTGATTTGCAGGGAGTGCGCGTTTACAAATTTAGAATGGGCAGTATTCAGATTTTGTTGGCCTATGAAGTATCTGAATATACTCTCTACCTTTACACATTTGGTTCGCATGAGAATTTTTATCGCAAATTAAAAAAATACAGGAACAGGTGACTGACACTTGATAGCCAAGAACGGTCCCCTTTGTTCCGAAAGATCTTTGTCCCCTGGATCACAATTTCATCCCGCGTGGCGGGACTCCCAAGGCTTCGAATTAACCTTGGCACGAGGAGCGTCATGGTCGCCTATGAACAGTTGTGAGAGGGTTGTGGGAAAAAATAACTTGGCATTTTTGCAGATATACACAGATAATATTATTGTTCATGAATTTGAAAATTTTGATAATCTATGTTCAAAGGCTCGATACCCGATATATAAATGATTCGGGCTTTGAAGGATAAGAAGGCATGAGATCTCACTACTTACAGCGTATGAAGCGGGTGCGCGCCATTCTGGCCGGCCGGGGCTTGGATGCGTTTCTTGTAACGTGTCCTGAAAACCGTCGTTATTTAAGCGGGTTTACCGCAGAGGACGTTGGCATCTCCGAATCAGCAGGGGCCCTTTTAATCCTCCGCAAAGAGGCCATTTTGCTCACAGACGGACGCTACGAAGTCCAGGCAAGGGATGAGGCCCCTGACTGGCGCCTGGTCATATACAGACGTGGCCTGGCCCATGCCCTGAAGAATCTGATGCATGACTGCAGTGTACACAACCTTGCTTACGAACCTGATTATTTGTCTTGCCGGCGCTTTGATGCCATTAAAAAGGCCCTGCCCGAGACAGAGCT
>QNAY01000264.1 GCA_003645605.1 Thermodesulfobacteriota bacterium | reverse complement strand
TATTCTCTCTTACTAATTTAGTCTACCCCAGATACAACTATTTGTTGCTTTTTTTGCTTCAAGGTATTTTTTTTGCTGTGAGGTCAAGTGAGATACGTTGGGAAAACTTATGACTGTCGAGGTGTTTTGGGAAATCGTGTAATCCGGGTTCAAAAATGAAATATTTAACTACTCAGGTGTAACCGTTGCACACTCCCTGGCAATTGTAGCCGTTATGTAATCGAGCTTGCAGAGCAATATGTACCTGAAGCGCCCCAAAAATCAAAACTGGAGGACTTAATGAAGAAGGGCGGTGTAGGAATAAAGTTTCAATGGATCATATTGATTTTTTGCATTTTTTTAATCACCACACAGGTCCCTGCACTATTTTCTGTCTTTAAAGAAGAAAAATATGTCGAAAGCGCACCCTATACATCAAATTCCCAGACCGACCAATGCGTCGATAATCTGTGGTACATATCCAAGTTGCTCCAACAGGGGAAATCACTGGGCAAAGATATGGTTTGCCCGATGACTGGAAAGCCCTATTTAGTGACCACTACTGAAGATGATGTTGTGGTATGCTGTCCCAATCCCGAAAAGCATGGTTTCAAGAAAATTTGCATAAGTAAAAAGGATCCTATGCCTGAGATTGTTAAATGAAAAAGCTTAAGAATAATCATTCTGAGGGCTTTACTCTGCTCGAGGTGATCGTAGTCATTGCCATCATGTGTGTTTTGGTCTCTTTAGCTATTCCCAGATATGTATCTTTTAAAGAAACTGCCCGCGCGGTCAGTTGCATGGCTAGTGGGCATTCCCCTTGTTCACCCCTTAACATTGCAGGTGGGTGTGTAAAAACATTAGGTGGAACAAATTACGTAAAGATTCCCGGTAGTGGATTGGATTTGTCTAATGAGGGTACACTGGAGGCTTGGATCTATATCTATTCTTTTGCTCCATATGCTGGAATTATACATAAAGGGAATAAAAAAAATTGGAGTGATGAGGCGTATACTTTACAATTCCATAGAAATCGTAGAATACGACTCGCTATTTTTGGCGAACATGGTAACAGCGATTTGGATACGAATACTGTCTTTGAAGCCCGTAAATGTTATCATGTCATTGCAACATGGAATGCGGATGGAATGCGTATTTACATCAACGGCAAACTTGATAATAGTACAAGCAGAACTACTGTAGTAAGAAGTACCCCGGGTGACGTGCAGATAGGTGCACAATTAGATGAGAATTATAACAGCACGTATAAGAATTTCCCTTTCGATGGAACCATCGGAGCATCAATATTTGATAAAGCATTAACCCCTGAAGAGATTGCGGCATGTAATTAGGTGGTCACACAACCCATAGGAACATACCTGTCTCCTTCTGCGGATTTTCGGATGTCAGGGTACGGAGGCCGGGGGAGCCATAAACTCAGGTCCAATGGGATCAATTACCGTCTCATTCAGTATTTCGTCAATGGATTCCATGGACGAGTCGTCAAGTTCCCATCCCATAGTGTCTGAAACCGGATCAAGCTGATCCGGCCGCCTCGCTCCCCAAAGGGCAATGTTTACTCCCGGTCTGTCCAGCAACCACCTGATAGCCAGGTGTACTACACTTTTCCCAAAGTTTTTTCGGGCATATTCATCCAGCCGGGCAACAGCCTTCAGGTACTGATCATATAGAGGTTGCCTGAATTTTGGATCTATTTTTCGGAGATCATCTCCTTTAAACTCAGTATCCTTTCGCATTCTGCCAGTAAGAAGACCCCGGCACAGTGGACCATAGACCAGTGTCGTAATATTGCTATCAATACAGTACGGGAGAATATCGTTCTCTATTTTCCGTTCGAACAAATTGTAAGGTGGCTGGCTGGTGTGAAGCACAGAAGACTTTTTGAAAGCATTCATCTGTTGCGGAGTATGGTTGCTTACTCCTATGGCTTTGATTTTTCCTTTTCTGTAAAGATCCTGCATGGTTTCGGCAGTTTCCTCAAAGGGCGTTGCAGGATCCGGCCAGTGGATTTGATAGATATCAATATAGTCAGTTCGGAGCCTGTGAAGAGAGTCCTCGATCTCCCTGAGTATCCGTTGCCGAGAGGAATTTCTGACAACCCTCCCATTGTCATCCCATTCCAGCCCCGCCTTTGTGGCAATTATTACATGATCCCTTTTCCCGTATTCAGCCAGGGCTCTACCTACGAGTTCTTCTGATTTTCCGAATCCATAGACCGGCGCCGTGTCGATAAGATTTATACCCAGATCCAGGGCTGTACGAATGGTGTTTACAGCCTGCTGTTCCTCAGTACCTCCCCACATCCAGCCTCCTATAGCCCATGTCCCAAGGGCAATACGTGAGGTCTCAATCTCAGTCCCGCTGATACGCACAAAATCCATAATTTTGTCCTCCCGACTCAGTTTCCACGAGTTTTTACTCGTATAGTATTTTATGATTGTCTACATTTTTATAAAGTGCCGGTTTGCTTCAACAATTTATGTACCGCCTCTGCCATCAGACGATAGCCTTTGCTGTTTGGATGCGTGGTATCTGACTTCAATCCCCGGTCAGACAGGATCTCCTCCAGAATGCCGCCTTCAAAGGGCAGTTCCATCTCTTCGGCAATATGAGTATAAAAATCCGCTGTTTTTAGCATAAATCCCGGGCGAGGAACGCCAATCAGGACTACTGATACACCCCTTTCCCTGGCCATGAGCACCATCTGTTTGAGATTAGTAGCAGTTTTGGCACATTCATGTCTGCGAAGCAGGTCGTTTCCTCCGTGACAGAGCAGAAGCAATTCCGGCTCATATTCATTCAAGACCTCTGACAGCCGCTGGAGCCCCTTGGCGCTCAGCTCTCCGGGTATTCCGGCGTTGACTATCCTTTTCCCGCTAAGGTCCTCCAGGATCGCTGGATAGCTTTCCCCTGGTTTGGCCCCGGTTCCGTATGTAAGGCTGTTGCCGAAAGCAAGAATAACCGCATCCTCTGAGATCTTGGGCAACTTAGGAGTATCTTTGCCACAGCTATAAAGCAATGCCAAGGTAATTATCAGGGATAATAATTTCAAAACTGCTGAATGATTCATGACTTGTTTTATGCGGCTCTCACACAGTATGTGGGACTTTATGTGAAGTCGGTTTTCCATTAAACCTATTTACTACTTGATTTGACTTATGAGCAACAAAAACTTGGGAAAAGATGAATCACTCCCCTTCGTTTCCAATATGTATTGTATTCTAGGGGACATCTGTTTCAGAACCATTACAAATCAAGTAAGCGTTCACGCCCATATTGTCATTTCGACCGAAGGGAGAAATCTTAAATGCCCATGACTGTGACATATTATGTGTATCTGCTCACAAATTGGAACAATAAAGTGATGTATCTGGGGGTA
>QNAY01000263.1 GCA_003645605.1 Thermodesulfobacteriota bacterium | reverse complement strand
CGGATTACACGGATGGCTATGGGTTAGGTTTATACTGTGTAATCCGTGAAATCCGTGTCCAAAATTTTCCAAGTCCGCCCGAAGGGCGCTAAGTTCATTTCTATGTCTTGTTTCGTGTTTTCGTACCTTCGTGTTTTCGTGATTGATTTTGAATAGTTTCTTAACCGCACAGTTGCTCGTTGATCTGCGTGACGCCGGAAGGAAAAAAGGAAGAGTTGATCGGTTTGAAGAACGGCTGCAAGATCTCTGCAGACAACACAGAAGAAAATCAAGTTTCATTCGACGCATAAAAAAGCAGGATTGGGGGATGGTAAAGCATGAACGAAGCTGATCTGATTAATAAACTAATCAAGATCGAAGGCCTGTTTGCCGGCGCTGCTACAGAGGGTGAACGTGATTCTGCTGAACGTGCCAAACAACGAATATTACAGCGGCTCAAGGAGCTGTTACCCGAAGATCCGCCGATAGAGTACAAATTTACTTTTACTGACATGTGGTCACGGAAGGTCTTTGTCGCATTACTGCGTCGCTACGATTTAAGGCCATACCGATATTACAGGCAGCGTTACACAACAGTAATGGTCCGGGTTCCGGAAAGGTTTGTGGATGAAACGCTTTGGCCGGAATTCCAAAAGATCAAAGATGAACTGAACGCCTATCTGGAGGAAGTTACAAACAGGATTGTTAAGAAAGTCCTCCATGAAGACAGTTCAGATACAATAGTCGTTGATGAGCCTCACCAGCTTGATGCAAGCAGTGATTGATGAGGGTGAGGGAATCACTGGATTGATGTCAGATACAGGACCCACCTGGATAAATTCTTCTGACTCTTCAACTTCTTTGTTAATTGCTGACAACTTGCCTTTTCTGGGAAGAATGACTTTGTCAAGTATAGCTGCAAGTTCCTCCTGGTTCCTTGGGCTATGGAAGCCTTTATCGAAGCTACAACTGGTAAAATCGGGATGGTTCTCTATTATGTTATAGCTGAATGAGTTATTTGCGGATTATAATGACAGCATAATTGCCTATGTTGAATTGCGGCCATGCATCCTGTTGGAACAATCCGGCAAGCAAGTCAGGAACGTACAATAAATAACTTGAACAAATTAATGTCTTTTTTGCCGTCTTCTTCGTTGCTCGTCGATCACATAACCCGTTATGCTCGCTCCTTGCGCCTTGAATACAACAAAAAATCCTATTAATTTTTGTTCAACTTATTTATCTCCCGTTCCTAACGTACAAAAATGCAAATATAGCTCCCACAAATATCTCCTATATATCACACGTAGGGAACTATCCCGAAATTGCATAAAAAAACAGGAGGGCGACAAATGTATGAAAAGCCAATCAGGGTTGTAGCCTGCCCTATGCCTTCCAACCATGATCTCCCACAAGTTTTACAAAGCGGACACCGCCCATATCTTCCTGATGGATTTTACCGTTGGACTTGGTAATTTTTACAAGCACCTGCGAGTATTCATCTCCAACAGGAATGATCAAAATGCCTGGGTCATTAAGCTGATCGATAAGTGGCTGAGGCACAGAGGGAGAACCTGCGGTCACGATTATGGCGTCAAAAGGGGCCTCACTCTGCCACCCCCATGTGCCGTCGTCTAATTTGAGCATAACATTTGTGTATTTAAGTCTTTCCAGGATTTTCCTGGCCCCTGGGAGCAAAGCATGGATACGTTCCACGCTGTACACAACCCTGACAAGCTCAGCCAGAATAGCTGCCTGATAGCCCGAACCTGTTCCCACCTCCAGCACTTTTTCATCACCCTTTAGTCCTAACTGCTGGGTCATAAGGGCCACAATATAGGGTTGGGACATGGTCTGGCCACTCCCGATTGGAATGGGAAAGTCACCATAGGCCTGGTCCCAGAGCGCTTCGTCCACAAAAAGATGCCGAGGTACGTTACTCATTGCCTCCAGAATACGTGGGTCTTTGATTCCCCTTCGTTCAATCTGCTGGGCAACCATTCTGTCCCTGGATATCCTGAATTGGTTGTCGGGCTTAGCTTTGGATACCTTGAACATAGTATACACGTTTGACTACCTGTCCTGATTCCAGGACAATTTGCAGACACTCTGCTTCTTCTTTACCGAGATAATGCCCCAGAAAGGGTATGCGTTGCCAGAAGTGCCTGTGCACATCATAATAATACCATTCTTCCTGACCGGCCTGATTTATTCTTGCTGCGTCTGGCTGGCCAAGGAACTCGGATATTTCGGCCTTGGACTGGCCCAATTTCACCAGTGAGGCATCTACTGCAAGATATTTCTTGGGCGTGCCTGCGCAGGATGCAAGAAATAATATCAAAGTTCCGATAAGAAAAAGTGAGGGCAAGTTATTTTGTCTTATTTTCATTATGTTCTCATCTCTTAGGTGATTTTACTAAACCATATACAATGTCGCAAATCTTTTCAAATAAAAAAGGAGCGTATTTATGAGATGCTCAAAATGTGGAAGAATAAGCTTTGATTATCTTGAAAATTGCTCAAATTGCGGACAGGATCTGAGAAAAATTTCTGCAGGACTTGGAGGTTTTGCAAAACCGGATACCGAACTTATCTGGTTCAACATAAATTCCAAGGCAGATAGTATCAAGACTGAGCCCAAAGCTCCTATTGTAGAGCAGGAAGCTGGAAATTCAGTGGACCTTTCCAAAATTGATGTCTCTGACCTGGTAGATGTTTCCATCACTGACACTGATGTGGAGGAAATCGATTCCAGCGATCTTAAGCCTGTAGCCGATGATGCGGATTTTCAGCAGGCTTTGGATCAGGTTCTAAAAAATGAATGACAGATTTCAACCCTTCCCGGACTTGAAATAACTGTACTAATAGGCTAACTATTCAGGTGGATAGACTGAAGGTAGAAGGCTAATAGGGACAAATCATGCGTGATCACACAAAACTGCGGGCATTTGAGTTGGCTGACGAGATTGCAGTATTAGTTTAGAGGATTCATCTCTGTTCGATCGTTGCGAAATGCTTGAAATCCTTCAGCCTTCAACCTGAATGGGCTAGCTTTGACACGGGCGGTTAACTCAGTGGTTAGAGTGCCATCCTCACACGGTGGAAGTCACTGGTTCAAATCCAGTACCGCCTACCAATAAAATTAGGGAGTTACGATGCGTTGTCGTAACTCTTTTTTGTTTCTGCTACCATTTGCGGGACTATTCAAGAACCCATCACGAAAACACGAAAGTACAAAAAAAACACGAAACAAAACATAAAAAAAGTAAGCGTTCACGCCCATATTATCATTTCGACCGAAGGGAGAAATCTTAAATGCCCATGACTGTGACATATTATGTGTATCTGCTCACAAATTGGAACAATAAAGTGATGTATCTGGGGGTAACCAATAACCTGGAGCGGCGCCT
>QNAY01000262.1 GCA_003645605.1 Thermodesulfobacteriota bacterium | reverse complement strand
TTTTTCTCTGGCAATAGCAGCAGTTACGTCTTGCGTTTCTTCAAAATAAACCAGCTTGTTCACGTTGTATTTTTCGGTAAATCCTTTGACGAGCTTGTTCTTGTGCTCATAAAGTCGCCGCTCCAGGTTATTGGTTACCCCCAGATACATCACTTTGTTGTTCCAATTTGTGAGCAGATACACATAATATGGCACAGTCATGGGCATTTAAGATTTCTCCCTTCGGTCGAAATGACAATATGGGCGTGAACGCTTCTCCAATTTCAAGTTTCAAGTTTCAAGCCGTGAACGGCTACAATATAAATTACCAAATTACCAAATTCATATGATCGGCATTTGCGGCACCGGGATGGACTAAATCACGAAAGGAATAGAACATATTGGTCCAGTTGAATTTCAATCAAGGTTCACAGGGAACTTGGTTCAGGATTTTTGGAAGGATATAAGGTATATATAAGGTGTCATTGTTTTTGAGTGATTGATTTTGAGTAGTTTCTTAACTGCACAGATCCAAACTATTTATTCTCAAGATTGGCCCAATCAACCCCCCAGCCGACATCTACCTTCAGGGGCACGGCAAGATCCATTACATTTTCCATGGTCTTTTTCACCATCGTGGTGACTTTTATTATTTCTTTTTCCGGCGCTTCGATTATCAGCTCGTCATGTACCTGGAGCAACATCCTGCACGGTGTTTTTCCTGCCTGGATATTTGAGTCAACTTCTATCATGGCCAGCTTTATTATATCTGCCGCAGTGCCCTGAATAGGTGTGTTAATAGCGGCTCTTTCAGCGAATTCTCTTACAGTTCTAAGCCTGTTTTTAAGGTCTGGGATATAGCGCCTGCGACCAAGGAGCGTGGTGACGTACCCCTGTTCTTTGGCCTTTTCTACAGTCTCCTTCATGTAGCGTTTTACACCGGGATATTTCGCGAAATAGCGGTCGATAAACTCTTTTGCCTGTCTGTTCCCAATGCCCAGTTCCTTTGCCAGACCAAAGGCGCTGATTCCGTATATTATTCCGAAGTTGACGGTCTTGGCTGCTCTGCGCATTTCCGGCGTAACCAGCTCAGGGAACACGCTAAAGACCTCTGCTGCGGTAAGACGGTGAATGTCTTTATCGTTTTTGAAGGCATTAACCAAAGCTTCATCCCCGGAATAGTGGGCAAGGACTCTCAGCTCGATCTGGGAGTAATCTGCGGATAAAAGAAAGTTCCCCGGAGCAGGAATAAAGAGCGCCCTGATTCTTCTGCCTTCTTCAGTCCTGACAGGAATGTTCTGGAGATTGGGATCACTGGATGAGAGTCTGCCGGTGGATGTGACAGTCTGGTTAAAGGATGTGTGGACCCGCCCTGTATCAGGATTGACCATCTTCTTTAACCCGTCCACATAAGTGGACTTGAGCTTTGACAGGTTTCTATAGGCAAGGAGTTGTCGCGGAAGCTCGTGAGACTGAGCAAGTTCCTTGAGTACCTCTACGTCTGTGGAGTAACCGGTCTTCTTGCGGGTCTTTTTTTTCTGAGGAAGTTTGAGCTTTACAAATAGTATTTCCGCCAGTTGTTTCGTGGAGTTAATGTTGAACGGCTCTCCCGCAAGCTCGATAATTTTTTTATCCAGCTCAGAGAGCCTTTGAGAAAATTCTGTTGACAGCGCATCAAATCCTTTTATATCAACAAGAATTCCGGCCATCTCCATTTGAGCGAGAATCCGTATTAAAGGCACTTCAACCTGCTCAAACAGTTCCATCAGACCGCTCTCTTTTAACCTTTTCCACAGGGCCTTTTGGACAAGAGAAGTTACGTGAACATCTTCGCAAGAGTAATCCCTGGCAAGGGGTAAGGGCACATAGGCAAAATTTTTGACTCTTTTCTGTGTTTCAGTTACCTCTTTAAAAGTTATCATGCGGTGCCCCAACACCTCTTGTGCAATCTCAGCAAGGTTGTGACGGCGCTTTGAGGGATTAATGAGGTAAGAGGCCACCATTGTGTCCCCGGATATTCCCTTCAGCTCCATTCCGTGGTTGGCAAGAACAATCATGTCATATTTTATATTCTGCCCGATTTTTTCGATTTTCCGGTCTGAAAATATGGGTCCAAGGACCTCGATCACCTGAAACAAATTGAGCTGGGGCTCCCGGCTCTCGTGTCCAACAGGGATGTAGGCGGCCTTTGGCGGTGTAATGCAGAGAGAGATCCCGACAAGCTTTGCCTTCATTGGGAATTCGCTCGTGGTCTCTGTGTCGATGACTATTCTTGATGCTTTTCGTGCCATCTCCGCCCAGCGGGCAAGGTCTGCGGGGGATTGTATCAGCTCATATTCCTTAAATGAGATGGTCTGCTCCGGTACCATCTGGTCTAAAAAGCGGGTAAGATTGAATTGTTTAAAGAGCTGCCTCAGTTTTCTCTGGTCAGGCGGGTTTCTGCGAAACGCGGTAATGTCAAGGGGAACGGTGATATCGTCTGCAAGGCTCACAAGCCTGCGCCAAAGGTCCAGGCGGTCCTTGTTAGTTTCAAGATGCTCTTTCAATTTTCCCTTGGGGATCTCATCCAGGTGCTTGATAAGGTTATCCACTGAGCCATAGCTCTTTATGAGCTTTAGCGCAGTCTTTAGGCCAATTCCGGGCACGCCCGGGATATTGTCCGCAGTGTCGCCGGTCAGTGTCATTACCTCCAGGAATTGAAGCGGTTCGATGCAGAATCGTTGGCGAAAGGCATCAAGATCCGTAACTTCGTCTTTCATCGAGTCCCACATGCTGACTTGTGGTCCGATCAACTGAAGGAGGTCTTTGTCGCTGGAGACAATCATAATGGTCTGATTGGTGATGCGCCGGGCCAGTGTGGCAATTATATCGTCTGCCTCATAACCATTTTTCTCAAGCTGTGTGAGCCCCAGGGCATTTACTATTTCTCTTACATGTGGGATCTGAACTCTCATATCATCAGGCATCGCAGGCCTGTTTGCCTTGTAATCGGCATAGAGGTCGTGTCTGAATGTAGGGCCTTTGGCGTCCCACACAATGGCTACATATTCAGGATTTTTTTCTTTTAGTACTTTCCAGAGCATATTCGTAAGGCCGTAGATTACCTTGGTAGGAAACCCGTCATGGGTAGTCAGGGGCTGACGTATGCCAAAATAGGCCCTGTAGAGATACGAGCTGCCATCTATCAGGAATAGTGAGGAATTGGTTTTTTTAGTTTGCTGATCAGGAATTATCATATGATTTTCTTGAACATACTATATGATGTTTGGCTTGCATATGGAAGATTGGTAAGTGTTCACGCCCATATTGTCATTTCGACCGAAGGGAGAAATCTTAAATGCCCATGACTGTGACATATTATGTGTATCTGCTCACAAATTGGAACAATAAAGTGATGTAGCTGGGGGTAACCAATA
>QNAY01000261.1 GCA_003645605.1 Thermodesulfobacteriota bacterium | reverse complement strand
CCTTGGGAAGCAGGGAGCGTCCGAGGTTTGTGTGTATCACTACGCCCGTGGCGTTGACCACCGGCCTTAAGGAGGGCCTTAGTAGTGATGTCAGGCGCATTTCGATTTGTTTTTTTATGGTTTCATATTTTACTGATTCCGGGTCAGGTTCCTGTGAGAACAAAATATATGAGCGCAGGCTGTCAAGGACATCTCTGCAGGCAATTACCCTGACCCGCCGGGGAGCTTTATCGGATAATGTCTGTATCAGTTCGTCAACCTTGGGAAGCTTACGTAATAATTCTTGTTGAGATTGAGAATAACCCATGTTGCGTCTCTCTTTAATCTGGGTGGATAAAACCCGGGATACCTGGCTCAGGACCGGTATCGAGCATTATATAGAAAAAATCGAGCACTACGTGCGTATACACGTCCTCCAGGTTCGGGGCGTCCGCTTTGCCCGAAAAATGAAACCTGACGAGGTCATGAAGCGCGAAGCCAAATCCATTGTAAAGGCCCTGCCAAAAGGGGCTTTTACAGTTGCCATGGACGTAAAGGGCCGGATGCTGGATTCCCCCGGACTTGCCGGGATGCTCACAGACCTGGAGGCAAGAGGGGTTAGAGACCTGGCTATGGTGATAGGTGGGGCCTCTGGGCTTGCGCCGGGAATAATCAAGAAAGCAGATAAGAGGTTATCCCTCTCCCTAATGACCTTTACACACGACATGACAAGACTTATCCTGGTAGAGCAGATTTACAGAGCCTATACTATCAAGGCCGGCGAGCCCTATCATCATTGATGATTCCGCTGAAAAAACCCAATCTGCGGCGTTGCTTCAATTTTCCAGTCACTGCGACGTACGATAAGTACGTCTCATGACTGGAAAATTTTGCGCCTTGCATCTCGGGCTTTTTGAGCGGAATCATATTTCAGGTTTTTTGCAGTGTAATCATCATTGAAAAACAAACACACAATACCGAACACACAACAGCTATTTCTATTTCTTCATCTTTTCCCATTCAATGTTCGATGTTGGACGTTCGATGTTCGATGTTCATTTTTTTCCTGAACCCTGAACCTCTGAACCCGCGTTTAAAATTCATTCATGCCTCCACTACAGAAGTTACCTCGGGAATTTCACTCTGAAGAAATCTCTCAATTCCTGACTTAAGGGTTATCTGGCTCATGGGGCAGCCTTGGCAGGCGCCGGTGAGAGTGACCTTGACTATCCCAGTATTTTCATCTACTTCTACCAATTCTACGTCCCCGCCGTCCTGCTGCAGCATGGGACGTACTTTGTCCAATGATTCTTGTACTTTGTCTTTTATCATTTTAAAATTTTCCTTTTATTTTTCAACCAATGCCATAATATCTCCACGCGTAAACAGCGATGAAAGTTCGTAACCGGCATTGCTCAAGGCCTTTTCCCCACCTTCCTCCCGGTCAACAACAGTAAGTACCTGGGCTACTTTGTAACCTTCCTCCTCGGTCCTCTCAATTGCCTTGATAAGGGTTCCTCCAGTAGTAACCACGTCTTCGACCAGGGCCACTTTGCTCCCAAGGGGAATATTGGATTTTCCTTCTATCCAGGACCCGGTACCATGTCCTTTTGCTTCTTTTCGGATAATAAAGGCGGGTATAGGTTTTCCTTCAATAAAGCTTACTACAGAGACTGCTGTAACCAACGGATCAGCCCCCAGGGTCATTCCGCCGACCCCTGAAATACTTATGTTGGACTGCAAAATGCGATTGTACAACAGCTTGCCGCAGAGATATGCCCCCTCTGCAGAGAGCGTGGTCTGCTTGCAGTCTATGTAGAAGTCGCTCTCCTTCCCGGAGGTCAACCTGAAGGTCCCCTCTCTGTATGAGAGCTCAAATATCATCTGTCTGAGTCTTTCCCAGTCTTTCTGAATCATTGATCAGCCCCAAAGACCCTCTCAAATATGGTTTTCACATGTTTAAGATGGTAGTTTATGTCGAATATGGCCTCGATTTCTTCCGGAGCCAGGTATTTGGCCAAATCTTGATCTGCCAGGAGTCTTTCCTTGAAAGTGCCGTTTCCTTCCCATACCTCCATGGCCTGTTTCTGGACAATTCCATAGGATTCCTCCCTGCTGACACCTTTCTGTGTAAGTGTGAGCAATACCTGTTGTGAGAAGATAAGCCCCTTGAGCATGTTCAGATTATGCTCCATCCGATCAGGATATACTATTAAATTATCCAATATCTCGGTAAGACGGCTTAGTATGAAATCCGTCCCGATAAAGGCATCAGGGCCGGTCACACGTTCAACTGATGAGTGGCTTATGTCCCGCTCGTGCCACAATGTCACGTTCTCAAGGGCCGGAATCGCATAGGAACGTACCAGCCGTGCAAGACCACACAGATTTTCCGACAGGACCGGGTTTCTCTTGTGCGGCATGGCCGAAGAGCCCTTTTGCCCCGGCCTGAAGTACTCCTCTGCCTCCAGCACTTCTGTCCGCTGAAGATGACGCACCTCAGTTGCTATTTTTTCAATAGAGCTTGCCGGTACTGCCAGAGCACAAAATACCTCTGCGTACCTGTCTCGCTGTATGATCTGGTTGGAGGCAGGAGCAGGCTTAAGACCCAGGTGTTCGCACACATAGGATTCTACCCTGGGATCAGCGTGGGCAAACGTGCCGACAGCCCCTGATATCTTGCCATAGGAAATTGTCTCCTTTGCATTCTCAAGACGCCTGCGGTTCCTCCGCATCTCATCGTACCAGATGGCAAGCTTCAGACCAAAGGTGATGGGCTCGGCATGGATACCATGAGACCTTCCTATCATCACTGTGTCTCTGTGCTCAAAGGCACGCTTTTTTATGACACCCATCAGGACATCCACGTCATCAATGATGATTTCCATGGCCTGCTTAAATATTACGGCATTGGCTGTGTCCAGCATGTCAGATGACGTAAGACCCCAGTGCAGGTATCGGGCGGATGGCCCTACGTACTCTGCCACGTTAGTAAGAAAGGCAATCACATCATGGCGGGTTTTTTCCTCGATCTCGGCTATCCGTTCAGGATCAAAAGCAGCCTTGGTTCTTATATCCTTTGCAGCCTCTTTTGGTATTGCTCCAAGCTCAGCCCATGCCTCTGCCGCAAGGATTTCCACCTCAAGCCAGGTCTTGTATTTATTCTCCAGGGTCCATATAGCTGCCATCCCCGGCCGGCTGTATCTATCTATCATAAAAAAAGATTCCTATACTTGTAACTGTTCACGGGTTCAGGGTTCAACGTTCAGGGTTACCTTTCTTCCATTGATCTTGCGAGTTAGTGTCTGAATGAAAACTAACCAAAACTGTCATTTCGAGCAAAGCGAGAAATCTTATCGTACTGAAAATACAGGCATTAAAGATTTCTCCCTACGGTCGAAATGACAAAAAGAGGGGTT
>QNAY01000260.1 GCA_003645605.1 Thermodesulfobacteriota bacterium | reverse complement strand
GCCCCACTGATATTTACATTTTCATTCTCGCTAACTGCGTATTTTTCAGTACGTCCGTCTTCCAATATATCCAAAATTCGATCCATTTTTAGATTTGTTTGATATATAAGTTCATAAAGTAATTTTAGATTAACTTCTTCAACTTCAGGCGTCTTAAAAGGTTCACCGAATATGTTTTTGTATATAATTATTGGTTTATCCTTGTATTTTATATAATTATCTTGCGAAATCTTTTTGTAATCCACTTTCAATATATTATTTACACTTATATACATTCTGCGATGGACTTTGGTGGCTTTAACATCTGGGAAATTTTTAGATTCAGAAATATTATAGCATATACTGTTTTCTAAAACATAAATGTCTGTACCAACCGGAGGTATCATTTCTTTGCCATCTACTTCAAACTCAATGACTATTGTCTCATCTGACGAATCCTTTACATGACCATTGGTGTTTATTGCCTTGTTGCCACAGACAAAACAAATATCTAATCTGGTCCCTGATTTGAGTTCAACTTGTGTCTGTTCATTAATAGATTCCATAGAATCTTACTCCTTATAAGCGTTAAGTCGTTTTGAAAGATGAACATGTCGCATTTTTTATGCCAGACCTCTCAGCCTCATGCCCATTTCCTCTCGGACTGCATTGTTGGGCATCAAAGACCTCTATCGGTGGCCGATACTCTTTATAAGTCTTCATATAACTCTCAGGTTTGAGACACGGGTCTTGATTGAGAGATTAGAAATTCGTCAAATAATTGACTAAAACATTAATGTAATTGAACCCTGAACCCTGAACCCTGAACCCCTGAACCCATGAACCCTTATCAACAATACAGTCTATATCTGCGATTATTAGCTGTACGGGATTGTGTTGGCAATTGGTATATAAATTGCTTCAATATTGGACAGTATATTTGTAAAAGCTATTCTCATGACTGATGGTAAAAATGACCCTGTTTAACTTAGAGACTTTACATGACAAATTCCCTGTCGTTATTGCTTTGATGACATTGCTCACTTTTATTCCCTGTGAAAAAAGTTCCGGGGGAAAGGTCGGAGATGCGTTTTACAGTGTTCAAATAGCCGCATATAAAAAACTTGATAATGCCAACGCGATGATAGACTCGCTGAAGGCACAAGATCTTAAGCTTTTTTGTAAAAGTGTAATTTTTAAAAATGAAGAGTGGCACTGCGTACTGACAGGTAGATATAAAAGTAAACAGGAGGCATTGGATGCCGGGCTGAGCTTAAAAGAGAAGGGAGTAATTAAGGATTTTCTAATACGAGAACCTGATCCCCCTCCTATTGATCCTGAAAATAGGCATACTTCGATCTCGAAAAAGGCTGATTCATTGAATGCAAAAAAAAATATACCACTACCACTAGCACTTGAGGAAACGGTTTCAAAGGATCGAACAGGTCCTCACACGGTGGATAAAAAATGCGGAGAGGCATCTTTATATGATGCTGCCATGATGGATTTTAAGTCTGGAAGTTATGAAGATGCTTTGAGTAAATTAGAGCAAATAATCCGACGTAAAGATTTCAAATGTGTGAAAAAAGAATCCATATTAAGGCATATAGCTGATTCTTATTATTTTCTTGGGACGAAAAGGGATAATAAAAAGTATTTGTTGAAGGCCATAGATCAATATAGAAATCTCATCCGCTACTATCCTAATTTAAAAAAAGGAGATGCCTTAATAACTATCTATAGGCTTGCGAAAAGTTATGAGTATTTGAATCTTTATCAAGAGGCATTAGCAGAATTTAAATATTTTTATTCGAGATATCCTGAATCAAAATACATTCCTGAAGCTATGTTTATGATTGGTAAGATGTGTTACCGAATGGGAAAGTTTGATAGGGCAATTGAGGGAATTAAAGAATACATAAAGAGAATTCCGGATGATGAGCATGTCAAGGATGCATATTTTGGTATAGGAGATTGCTATTCCCAGATACGTCAATTTGATGACGCTGATGTTTGGTATGGTAATGCGCTGAAGAAATGGCCTGCTTTGGAGAAAATATCAAAAAATAATATCTTTCAGTTAGGATCATTTTATCTCCAAACAGAAAAATATGACCAGGCCTTAAAGACTTTCTTTGTGTTTGTGAATCTATTTCCCGAAGAAAAATATTCCAAGGATGTTCTTTATAAAATTGCTCGTTCCCTTGTGGGGGCGGACCAACTATCTCGTGGTCTAAAGATGTTAAGTTTAGTGATTAGAAAATATCCTAAAAGTAAGGAAGCCCAAGAAAGCGCAGTAATTATGGCGGATATCAGAGCTGTAAATTCCAAAGCAAAAGTGCCGATTATGGCGGATATCAGAGCTATAAATTCCAAAACAAAGGTGCCAATATATATTTCTGGATATGATAATATCATAACAAAGGACCCGGATAACAAAAAGAAGGAAAAAATACCTTTTATGAAAGGTTATGCATTGTTGAAAGAGGGTATTTACAAGCAATCATTTGATATTTACCATTCCTTATTGAGCCAATCTTTCTATGAAAGATATGGAGAAGCCAGTAAAAAGTGTCTAATATTAAGTGCAAGTTATTTGGTAAATGGCTACTATTCAAAAGAAGACTATATTGCAGTTTGCAATCTATATTTTAAATCTTATAAGTATGGACTATTTAAGTATGGTAATTTTGACACGTTACTAAAAATCGGAAACAGTTTGAAGAAAACAGGTTTATTAACCTGCGCAGTTGAAGACTTTAGGAAAATGATTGATCTGTTTAAGGAACATGAGAAAAGAGACGAACTTTTACTTAATATAGCAAAAATCGAATATGACAGGGGCCATTATGATGGTGCAGAGAAGGAATTAAAAACTCTGCTTAAAAAACAATCACGTATGGATAAAAAAATATTGATAAATGCCAAGAAGTTACTGGGGGATATTTACTACAGAAGGGGACTTTTTGAGAAAGCGGCTTGTTTTTATTCAGAAGTTCTGGGTTCTGGTGAAGGTGTTGAGGATATCGCAGATGTCTATAGAGATTATGCAGATTCTTTAAGAGAGATGGGTTTATATCCATCTGCATTTATAAACTATAAGAGGGCTGTAAAGACATGTAAGGGCAAACATCATAAATGTTCTATTCCTGTGATTGCAGATTCTTATGAAGGGCTAGGCGATTATTTTTACAATGAGGGTAGATATCAACCGGCAATCTCGATGTATAAACAGTCGTTGGATCATGTTCACGAAGGTGCACAAAAAAGGCCATGGGCTATTTTTAATATAGGCCGGGGATACATGAATTTGGGCAATGGTTCTATGGCTGAGAAATCATTTAGCTCGTTGAAAGGAGAGGGCGAGGATGAATTTTGGTCGAATCTAGTTGATTATTGTATATATGATAAAAGCTGGATTGAGAAGCACGG
>QNAY01000259.1 GCA_003645605.1 Thermodesulfobacteriota bacterium | reverse complement strand
TGAAAAAAATCTTCGAGGGATCCTCCCAGGTGTTTACTACAAAATAATGAGATACGTCGTCTTTTGATTTTATCAGGCTTTTGCCGTGAGTCCAGCCATTTCCCCATTCCAGGTACAAGGTAACCGCCTCTTCAGGTGTCATGTCCCAATTGATCACGCTGGTGATTTCCTTGTTTTTCCGAATTTCATCTAGTCCCATCATGGCAATTTACCTCCTTTTGACATTTGACGAGATTAATCGTCCTCTTAATGGCTTCATCACATCGTTTTATTCCTAAATTTCTTTGTAAGGAAATCTTTTTTAAACGTTTATAATCCTGAATATCAAGATCTGTACCAAGATCAGACCGGGCAGGCAAAAAGGCCTGAAATATCTTTGATATTAGGTAATTACTAACAATGAGGTCATCAATACACCGGCCTCATGACCATATGAGGATTCGAATATGAGACAATAGTGTCTCAATGCAGGAAAAAACGAATAATATATTGATATTACAGCAGATATTTTAAACCAGGACCGAGTTGAGAAACTGAGTGGAGGACGGGAAGAATTTTTGGTGAGGTCAAGATTGGGTGAAATATGCTGACCAACTTGAAATCTTTACAGAGTTTTTAGGAAGACGTCGCAGTGTCTCATATTTGGTCTTGATACATAACTGTATCATGAAACAAGCTGGAAATCGATTAAAGATGGCCTGAAGATGAGATACAAAACCAAGGATTTATTCCTTTACGGGTACTAAAACCCGATTAGGGCATAATCGAGTATAAGAATTTGCCTAAGCTGGGTTAAGAAAAATGGGTGAATTTCGGAAGAGTTCTATTTTGAGACGTGTTATGTTAATATTATATTAAAAGTGCTTAACTATAAGGAGGTCGCCGTGTCTGGATTGACTCTATGGACGAACAAGGAGATCAGCAAGCTAAAACGGGACATAGACGGTCTTTACGACAGGATGTGTCGTGATTTCGGTATAAGTCAATTAATGGATTCGCTCAGAGAAGGACCCTTGGTGAATATCACTGAAACAAAGGATAGCTTTGTGGTCAAGGCGGATCTTCCGGACCTGGATCCCGAGGATTTGAATGTCTCTGTCACTGATGATCTGTTGATTATCAAGGGAGAAAAAAGAGAGAAAATATCCTACAAAACAGATGGCATTAAGCACATTGGGTCTTTCTCAAGTAGGGTCAGGCTGCCTTCTAGAGTTAAGATTGGAAATGTCCGTGCAAGCTACAAAGAAGGAGTTTTAGAGATCGTTCTGCCTAAATACAGAGCCTCTGCTTCTTTGTCTGTGAAAATTCTTAAGAAATAGAATGGCTTGAAACTTGAAATTGGAAAATAGAAATTTAGGAAAGATGAAACGAGTCTACGAGTTGGATATTTACAAATTGGCAGAAGAGTTATCAGAACAAAAGCATGAAAGCCAAATTTCCAATTTCCAATTTCTAATTTCAACGTTTTCTTTTATTAGAGGAACAGCCTTTCAGGAGGACATAAATGGCTAAGAAAAAAACCTCAGAAGTCTCTTTGGAAGATCTCAGATGGAGCCTTGATCCAGGCACTCTGGCATTTGAGACAACTGAGGACCTGAAACCACTTAAAGGAATTATTGGCCAGAAAAGGGGTGTTGATGCCCTGCAATTTGGTATGGGAATGGATAGGCCTGGTTACAATATATTTGTCACCGGGCAACCGCGCTCAGGCAGAATGGCAGCGGTAAAAAAGGTCCTCAAGGAGACCTCTCAAAAGAAAAAGGTGCCTAATGACCTGTGCTATGTAAATAATTTCAAAAATCCTGAGGTGCCCATACTCCTCAGTCAAAGGCCCGGCCTGGGTAAGGAACTCAGAAAGGATGTGCACGGACTGGTGAATACCTTAAAGACAGAGGTGCCCAGGCTTTTCGAAAGCCCGGATTATATCAGCCGCAAAAAAGGGATTATGGAGACCTATGAAAAAAAGACTAGGAATTTTTTCACGGGCCTGGAAAAAAAGGTGAAAGAAGCAGGATTCGCCCTTGTCAATCTCCAGTCCGACCAACAGATAAGGCCTGAGCTCATGCCTATCGTTGACGGAAAGCCAATACCCATTCTCGAACTTGAGCAAAAGGTGGACAAGGGGAGGTTCCCCAGGAAAGAGTTTGAAGAGATCAGAAAAAAGTATGATGAACTGAGGCAGGAGGTCGACCAAATATTTCTTGAAGTCAGGGGACTGCAAAAAGAGGTTGAGGAAAAGGGAAGGAAGATTGACAGGCTGATGTTCAAGGACTTGGTGTCCAAGCAAATCGGCTCGTTCGCTGAAAAGTACAAAGATAAATCCGTACAGCAGTATCTTCAGGCCATGATTGAGGATATGTCTGAGAACCTGCATTTTTTTCTGACCCAGGATCAGCAGAGAAAGCCGGGCATGTCCATGTTCCCTGCAGGCGATCCATTCGCGTCTTACGAGGTTAATTTGCTGACGGATAATTCCGGGCAAAAAGGACCTCCGGTCATTATCGAATCCTACCCCACGTATCGCAATTTGTTCGGGAGTATCGAACGTATAGTGGACCGCAGCGGCATTTGGAGGACGGATTTCAGTAAAATCAAGGCAGGTTCTTTTATTAAGGCCAGCGGAGGATATTTAGTGTTCAATCTCATGGACGCCATAATGGAACCGGGAGTTTGGCCTGCGCTTAAGCGTGCACTAAAGACCAAAAAAATGGAAATCCAGACCTATGATCCCTTTTATCTGTTCACAACCTCAGGTTTAAAACCCGAGTCCATTGAGATGGACACCAAAGTAATCCTTTTGGCAGAGCCCTATCTGTATCAATTGCTCCATGCCTATGATCATGACCTCAAAGAAATCTTCAAGGTCCGGGCTGATTTTGAAACAAGCATGGACAAGACAGATGATACGATCAGTAAATTTGCCGAGTTTATCAGGATGAAGACTGAGGATGAAAAACTCAGGCCCTTTGACAAGACTGCAGTAGCTGCTTTGATAGAGGAGTCCGTACGCATGTCCGGCTGGCAGGAAAAGATCTCCACCAGCTTTCCGCAGATTGCGGATCTTATCCGGGAGGCCGACTATTGGGCGGCCCAAGACGGTCAGGCTAAAATCCAGGACAAACACGTGGATAAGGCCATAGAGACCAGGGTTTATCGTTCGAACATGATTGAAGGACGCCTGCAGGAGATGATTGATCGCGGCACCCTCATGATTGACGTGGATGGTGAGGTAGCGGGTCAAGTCAACGGCCTGGCTGTTTATAACCTTGGCGACTATATGTTCGGAAAGCCGTCCAGGATTACTGCATCCACTTCCATGGGCCGGGAAGGTATAATTAATATTGAGCGCGAAGCAGATATGTCCGGCAACATCCACAACAAGGGCGTCTTGGTCTTGAGCGGGTATATGCGAAAAAAATATGCCCAAAATAAGCCC
>QNAY01000258.1 GCA_003645605.1 Thermodesulfobacteriota bacterium | reverse complement strand
CGTACGGGTACGCAGACGTACTCCCTGTACTTCAAGTGCCCAGCAACAAAGCAGATGCGGTGCCCTGTGAACGCTTACGGTGATTTAAATAGGCATAATTCAAATATTGATTGCACTTCAGAAAGCCTTCAAAGGTTGAAGCTCAAAGCTCAGAACTTAAAGATCTGTCGTAATTAACGGCTTTCAGCTCTTATGCAACGCCGCAGATGAAGTATTTTCAGCGAAATCAATATTGACTTGCCAGGGTCCATAATAGTATAGATATGTCGGTTCAGCCATGAGAAGCCATGGTTGGGAGTTGATGAGGAGAGGTGCCCGAGAGGCCGAAGGGGCTCGACTGGAAATCGTGTGTATGCCCAAAAGGTGTACCGTGGGTTCGAATCCCACCCTCTCCGCCAGATATATTTTAAGAATACAACAGTTTGATAGCCGGGTCCTGCGCAACGAAACCCTGCGAACCCCGCCAGGTCCGGAAGGAAGCAACGGCAGTAGGGCCCTTCGTGTGTCGCAGGGGTGCCTGGCTATCATTTTTTTCAGAGAGCAACTCACCTTAATTCATGTCCTATCTAGTTCTTGCCAGAAAATGGCGTCCTCAGACATTTGGAGATGTGATCGGTCAGGCACATGTGACCAAGACTCTCCAAAATGCGCTAAAAAATGACTGTCTTGCCCATGCTTTGCTCTTCAGCGGGCCAAGAGGAGTCGGCAAGACTTCTGTGGCCAGGATACTGGCAAAAGCCGTGAATTGTGAGTCCGGTCCGGCCACTGATCCATGTAATAAGTGTGGAGTGTGCAAGGAAATAACCGCCGGATCTTCTATTGACGTGCAGGAGATAGACGGAGCTTCAAACCGTGGGATTGATGAAATCCGTCAACTGAGGGAAAATATACAGTTTCTCCCAACTCGTTGCAGGCACAGGATCTATATTATCGACGAAGTGCACATGCTGACCAAGGAGGCCTTTAACGCCCTTTTAAAGACCTTGGAGGAGCCCCCCTCCCATGTGTACTTTATATTTGCGACCACTGAACCGGAGAAAATTCCAGCCACCATACATTCGAGGTGTCAGCATTATGAATTCCGCAGACTGGGTACTGCAGAGTTGGCAGATCACTTGGGCAAAATAGTCCAGACAGAGGACATGGGCCTCCAGCAGGATGCAATGCTCTTGTTGGCAAGAGAGGCCGAGGGCAGCGTAAGGGACAGCCTGAGCCTTCTCGACCAGGTGGCTGCTTATGGCGCGACTTCACTGAAAGAGGTCTGCGAGGTCCTGGGTGTTGTGGGAACCCTGGTACTCAAGGAGCTTGCCGTCGCTATTCTTGAAAATGATGTAGCCAAGGCCCTCATGCTTATTGACAATGTCTACGGCTTTGGGGGAAATATCCAGAAATTCACTACAGACCTGGTATTTTTTTTCAGGAACCTTATGGTGCTGAAAAACCTTGGTCCGGAGAAAGCAGTAACTTTGATGGACTTGCGCAGGGAAGATGTAGATGAGTTTTCTCCAGTCATTTCAAAGCATACGGCCCACAGCCTTTTCCAGGTGCTGGACGCCTTAATGAAGGGGCAGGAGGCAATATGCAGGAGCACCACTCCCAAGCTCTCTCTTGAAATGCTGGTGATCCGGCTATGTAGCATGAAAGAGGTCGTGGGGATAGATAACCTCCTGGGAAAAGTAGATAAGCTTCTATCCTCAGCACAAATCGGGAAAGAGAATTTTTCTGAAGAATCTCAGAAAGAGATAAGCGCAGCCCCTGAAACCGATTCTGTTACCCGGATGCCCAAAGAATGCGGCCCGAAGACATGGACTGATTTTGTAGATTTTGTTAAAGAGCAACATCCAGTTATTGGATCGCTATTGGCCGGTTGCGAGGAGATTGAGACAGAGAACAACGGGGATCTGGTCCAACTCAAATGCCGGTCGGGTATGCAGTATGACATGCTCTGCGAAGTGGACCATCGGCAACGGCTGAGAGAGCTGACAAAAAAGTTTTTTGGTCGCGCAATCGACGTCGTAATAGAAGAAATCTGTGTTACAAACAATGGTAACGCCGGAGGGACCGGGAAGACCTATAGTTTGCGGGATGAACTTATTCAATCATCCCTGGTCCAGGAGGCGGTCAATGTCTTTCATGCGCGGATTTCCGACGTGAGAGTTTTTTCCAATAGAGGACAGAAGTGAAAGGAGTTATATAATGCAACCAAACATGAAGGAAATGATGAGGCAGGCTCAACGCCTCCAGGCCAAGATGGGACAACTCCAGAATGAGCTGGCCACAAAGGAGATAGAGGCCTCTGTAGGAGGCGGTATGGTTAAGGCCGTTGCTAACGGAAAGCCGGAAATAGTATCAATAACCATTGAAAAAGAAGTTGTGGACCCTGAAGATGTGGAAATGTTGCAGGATCTTGTGGTGTCAGCGGTAAATGAGGCGCTGACCCGGTCTAAAGAGATGGTAGAAGGGGAAATGGCAAAGCTGACAGGCGGCCTCAAGTTGCCTGGGATGTGAAATGTCCTCTGCTTTTCCACCTGCCCTTAGCAGGCTTATTAAGAACCTGGAAAGACTTCCAGGAGTCGGTGAAAAGACTGCCACACGCTTTGCCCTTCAGATATTGAGGTGGCCAAAGGCCCAAGCCCAGGAACTGGTGAGGTCCATAGCAGAGCTTCACGACAAGATAGGATTATGCTCTGTTTGTTTTACTTTTTCCGAGCAGGACCCATGCCCTGTTTGTGCCGACCCCAAAAGGGATACCTCTGTGGTCTGTGTAGTGGAAGATCCCGGAGATTTGCTGGCCCTGGAAAAGGCAGGGGCCTTCAGGGGGCGCTACCATGTGCTGCACGGGGTCCTTGCGCCAATGGAAGGGATCGGACCGAATCAGCTTAAAATTGGGCAACTTCTCGAACGTATACAAAAAGAAGATATAAAAGAGGTAATACTTGCAACAAGCAGCACTGTTGCCGGAGAAGCCACGTCGGCATTTCTGGCTGAAAGCCTGAAAAACTACGGCGTACAAGTTGCGCGGATTGCCTGCGGTATACCTATGGGCATGGATCTAAAATACGCAGATCAAATGACATTGCAAAAAGCCCTGGAAGCCCGAACCATCTGTTGAGCCGTAACTGAATATGTAGTCACAAAGGAGATATCGATGCTCTTCCGCTATTACTTTGATTTAGAAATATGCTTTATTTTCAATAGGTTATAAATGGGACCTTGATTCGCTTAATCTCGTATATCTGGTTGAGAGACGGAGCCCCGAAACCCAACTTATCAAAAGTGGCCGAAGTGAAAATCAGAATATAATCAAAGTATTAGCGGAAGAGCATCGAAAAATCGAGAAACTGCGAAATAATATAGCTTCTTTCTCAATTGCCTATGATTTTCCCGGTTCTCATAGGACAAGCAATATGTTAGATCGTCTGATGCAGAGGATGGATCGGCATCTTTTCAGTACCAAT
>QNAY01000257.1 GCA_003645605.1 Thermodesulfobacteriota bacterium | reverse complement strand
ACCCGTTATGCTCTCTCCTCGCGCCTTGAAGACGAATAAAAATCCAGCGCAATCTGGGTAAGTTCTTTATTTCTGCTTCCCTTAGTAGCAAAAATCGGTAATTTCTCAATAACTCAGGGTAAGATGTTTGGATTCCGGCTTTCGCCGGAATGACGATTGGGTATAAGCGCCTGTCATTCCGGCGAAAGCCGGAATCCAGTGGATAGTCGCAAAATATGATTTGTCCGGACTTATTGAGAAGTTACTAATTGTGACTGTAACTTGCTGAGATTATTACCCCCGATTTAAAAATTGGGGGTTTTCGTTCAGGCACTAATTACCTACGATTAGTGTTTTCATGATTGTCCTTCGATCCATAATAACATGCTTGATTACAATGCAAAAATCCTAAAGTCATTATAATGGGAATTCAAACCACCGTTGAATTTTTTCTTCATTGTCTTAGTGTGAACCTATGAGCATGAAAGCAAGATATATAGTCGGAATCGATCTCGGGACAACCAACTCTGCCGTGGGCTATGTGGATCTTCATGATGCAAGTCCAGGCTCCATCAATATACTCACCTTTAACGTACCACAGATTGTAGGCCAAAGTCGAGTCGCTGGAAGGCCGACTTTGCCGTCATTCCTTTATTTATCAGGGGAATATGATCTCCAGGCCGGGGCAATGTCCCTTCCTTGGGATACTGAGAGAACCTATGCGGTCGGCGCCTTTGCCAGGGATCAAGGGGGGCTTGTGCCTGGAAGGCTGGTTTCTTCAGCCAAGAGCTGGCTGTGTCACGGGGGAGTGGACAGGGAGGCCCCTATTCTTCCGTGGGGCGCGGGGGATGAGATAGACAGAGTTTCACCTGTTACAGCGTCATCACGCTACCTTCAGCATATCAGAGAGGCTTGGGATCATGGAATGCCTGAGCCTCTGGAAGCACAAATGGTGGTCTTGACTGTGCCGGCTTCCTTTGACGAGGTCGCGAGAGAGCTTACTATACAGGCAGCAAAGGAGGCGGGTCTACCTACAGTGACTTTATTGGAGGAGCCTCTGGCTGCCTTTTATGCATGGCTCTCCTTTCATGAAAGGCAATGGAATACTTCTCTGCATCCGGGAGATCTCCTTCTGGTATGTGATGTCGGGGGTGGTACGACTGACTTTACCTTGATTTCCTGTGAGGGAGACAAGGACACTCCCAAGCTTGAAAGGGTGGCCGTCGGGGACCACCTGCTTTTAGGCGGGGATAACATGGATCTTTCCCTGACGGCCTTGGCGGAAAAGGCCCTTAGCCGGGAATTGGATACTGCCCGTTGGAATGCATTGTATCATCAGTGCAGACAGGCGAAGGAGACCCTTTTAGAAGATGGGGGGCCGGAAAAGGCCACGCTCAGGCTTACGGGCCGTGGGCGATCCCTGATCGGCGGCACAATGATGACAGATCTTCACCGGGATCAGGTGAATGATGTCCTTATCGAAGGTTTTTTCCCCGAGGTGGATCTTAAAGCAGGCGATTCTCTGGAAAGGGGCGAGACGGGTCTCAGGGAGATGGGGCTTCCCTATGTAAGCGATCCGGCTGTGACCAGGCATCTGGCCCGTTTTCTCTTAAGGCAGAGCGGAGGCCGTATGCCTACTGTGGTGCTCTTTAATGGAGGTGCACTCAAGCCCGGTTTGATACGAAATCGCCTAAAGGGGATATTGACATCCTGGTCCGGACGCCCTGCCAGGGTTTTAGACAGCAGGTCCCTTGATCTGGCGATATCCTGGGGAGCCACATATTACGGACTGGTTACACAGGGCCTTGGGCTTCGAGTGGGCGGAGGTATGGCAAGGTCCTACTTCGTTGGGGTGACACTGGACAGGAAGGTCCGGGCCCCCAGGGGAATCTGCCTGGTGGAGAGGGGTACAGAGGAAGGAAAAGAGATAGAGATCTTAAAGACCTTTCGAGTTCGGACAAACAGACCAGTAAAATTTTCACTCTACAGCTCCACTACCCGTAAGGGAGATAAGGTAGGAGCTCTGGTACCGGTGGATTCCGAAGACCTTATCAGGCTTCCACCGCTCCAGACAGTCTTACGTTACGGCAAGAAGGGACGTGATGTGCAAATTCCCATCAGACTGGGCGCAAAGGTCACGGCCATAGGGACACTGGAACTCTATTGCGAGTCCCAGGAAAGCCCGCACAGGTGGCGTCTGCAGTTTCAGCTCAGGGATTCAGAAACAAATGGCGCAGATTCAACCTCTCAGGTTGAAGGAGTGCGGGTGACCCCATCTGATGAACAGATAGAGGAAGAGCCGAGGGGGTTGTCCGAAGAAGACCTTAAGGCCCTGGAGAAGGCCAGGGAAGAGATCCGCAAGTGCTTTGTGCCGGACAAGGAAGACAAAGCCCTTGCACCATCACAACTCCCAAGGCGTCTGACAGAATGCATGGGCATGGAGAAGGACCTGTGGTCACTTCCTATATTACGAGTCTTGGCTGATGCATTACTCGACATGAAGGCCGGACGTGGAAGGTCCCCGCAACACGAGGCCAGATGGTATAACTTGACAGGTTTTTGTCTCCGTCCAGGGACCGGCGAGGTCACTGACCCGTGGCGAATCAAAAAGATATGGCCTTTTTATTTTGAGGGTCTGGTTTTTTCAAAAGAGATGGAACCAAGGCTTCAGTGGTGGATCTTCTGGCGGCGGGTTGCGGCAGGTCTGGGCTCCGGGCAGCAGACACAGATATTTTCCGCCATATCAAATGCCTTATTGCCTGTCCGGGCCAAGAGGCGCAAGCGGGCCAAGGTGAAGCCGATTAAAGTATCTCAGGAGGAGAGGCGCGAGATATGGCTCTTTGCCGCCAACCTCGAACGACTTGAGATATCCGGCAAGATAGAGCTCGGGAGGGAACTTGTCGCAAATCTTGTTAAAAACCGGTCCTGGCAGGGTGCCTTGTGGGCGCTTTCCCGCATAGGCTCAAGACAACCGCTTTATGGACCGGCCAACAAGGTGGTGCCTCCCGGAGAGGTATCGTCCTGGCTGGAGGCCCTGAAAAAACAAGAATTGAAGCAACCCCGCAAGCTCATTAATACCGCTGTCTCCATGGCAAGGCTTACCGGAGACAGGACCAGGGACCTGCAGACCGGATTCCGCCAGGAGGTAATCACATGGCTTCAGTTGCTAGGGGCCGGTGAGAAAAAACTTGAACCATTACGGAAAGCCGTTCCTCTTGCAGGAAAAGAGAAAAACCATGCCTTCGGGGAGAGTCTGCCCGAGGGCCTTATCCTGGAGCAGGCATATGACAAGTGATCATACGGGCGATGTTTTGTATCTGGAATTTTTGGATGGACTAATGAACATCGAATTCGGCGGCGTTGTTTCAATAAATGTTAAATTCAGGTATATAGTGTCTGAACGAAAACTAACCAAAACTGTCATTTCGAGCAAAGCGAGAAATCTTATCGTACTGAAAATACAGGCATTAAAGATTTCTCCCTACGGTCGAAATGACAAAAAGAGGGGT
>QNAY01000256.1 GCA_003645605.1 Thermodesulfobacteriota bacterium | reverse complement strand
GATTGATGATTTATCATTGCTCTATTGTTCTATTCTCATGCCTTCTCCATTCCCGCCTGCCTCGCAAGCTTGGCGAGTGGGCAGGAAGAACTCACGAATCAACGGTTCGGATTTTCGTTAAACTCTGAAACTCTGAACCAGTGAACGGTTACTAGGGTATAGTGATCGAGATCATTCGGACCTTCAATCAGCCTCCAGATCAATAATAAGGGAAGAGACAAAACGACCGTCAATCGGTATATCCGCCGGTAAACCCATCCATTCTTCGTAAAGTGTCATTAAAGACTCCTTCACAATTGAATTAAGCCTTTCGCGCGTAAAGTCCGCTTGCTCAACAATAGGTTGCAATGCCTCTACACAATGTTTGACTGTCTCTAATAGTGGTCCAGGCCCTGAAGAATTCTTTTCTTCACTGAATGAAGGATCCGGGAACCACGTGCTTCTCAAGTAGTTGAGTTTCCCCGCGGGTACAGGATAAAATTTTAACTCTCCACCTAATGTCTTTTGGGCAAGGGCGGTCAAAAGGGCTTGAGGAAAAATAAGCTCATTCAGATGGCCTAAGTTGGTTGAGCTCCAGGGAATCTCCAGAGCCCAATTTCCGTGTTGAGGTATGATGCAAGACATAAGGCGTGTCCATTCATCCGCAATGGTTATAAGCCTTTCCGTCGCGGCAAGTTCTGCCGTGTCACAAAACGGGCGGTACTTGCTAAGGACCGGGTCCCATAACAGTGGACGCCTGAATAATAGTCCTTTTAAGACGTCCGCCCATGCTTCAGGTAAATATGAAAAATCTTTGGATATCCGGCCGGAATCTACCAGGCTGCGGGCCTTTGCAGCCAGTCTCCTGGTCATGGTATTTGCAAGTCTTAGTATATCTTCTATTACACCGGATTTCAGGATGTCCTTTGAGGACCTATGTTCTGTCTTCGCAGCAGCTTCCAAGCCCAGATTAAGAAAGGCCGCTACCTTAAAAAGTGAATTGCGCAATGCATCAGGGTCATCTAGGTCAACATCATCCACCATAAGGACCTTGTTCGCAGCGCCCACCCATTCCTGAATGATCCGTTCCATGACTCTTGTGCCTGACAGTTCTTCTATAGCAATTCGAAGGACCGGATAATCTCCCATGTATAGAGTAGGCACAAAGGCCGGCAGCAGAATATCAGACCCATTTCCTCCTTCAAAGTAAGCAATTTCAACTTTTTTAATATAATTACCAGGCAGAGGAGCGTAAATATCAAGGGCTTCATAATAGTCCGGAAGGCCCCAATCTCCTATTCGGGAATGCCGAAGACGAAGGGATTTTTCCATGTTTTTCGCCTCGGTTTCTCCGAGAATGGTCTCCAACACATCCCTGTAGAGACCCGGCGATACCTCCAGCATCTTCATGAGAAAACGCCCCCAGATCGGCTGCAGCGTCTCCTTCTTAAAAAATATGAAATACACATTATCCAAAGTAAACTGAGGAAATTTATCCTTGGCTTCCTGTATATCCATGTCATCAGGCTTCTTGTAGATCCTGATAAAAGGCCTCAAAATGGCAGGAAGAAGTGTCTCATCTTTTTTCATCAGCCAACGCAACCAGGATGCCATCGCCTCTTCGCCGGTTTCAAAGAGAAGTAATATCCAAGTTGCTATTTTTTCAGGCCTGAGTTCAGCCTTATGCCACCAGTCCAGATCGAACACGAACTGTAACTGTTCCGCATTTGCTAAATTTAAAATATGGACAGCATCCTGAGGCCCGATTGCCTTGACAGTCCAGAATAATTCCTGAACCGGCAATCCTTGCACAAGGGCCCTGCTATCCTGAGAAAGAAGTATTATTTCCTGACGCCTCTCCCATGGAGTCATTAAGACCACAGATGCCTGTCCGGCAAGAGACAGCTCATTCATAACCGCCTCGGCCTCAGCCTCGGGCAAGGTTAAAAGTGAATCAGGTTTAAGAATACTCAAGTATTTATTCCTTCTTACCGATAAAATAATAGTATGGACTCAATGACAATAATCATATTGGACAAGTCCCACAAGCAGGAGTGAATTATAATACTGATAATTGAGGAATTTAGGAATTGAAGGATTGAAGGTATTGTAGCCGTTCACGGCTTGAAACTTGAAATTGGAAATTAGAAATTGGGGGGGGGAATGAAATGAGTTTACGAGTTGGATGTTTAAAACTGGCAAAAGAGTTATCAGAGATGGTCTGGCACGACTTTGATAAATGAAACAAAGAGGTTAAGAACACTGTGGGCTATCAGATAATACGATCATCTAAAATAGCACAAAAGCATGAAAGCCAAATTTCCAATTTCTAATTTCAACGTTCCGTGAACGGTTACAAGGTATCTAGTGTCTGAACGAAAACTAACCAAAAATGTCATTTCGAGCAAAGCGAGAAATCTTATCGTACTGAAAATACAGGCATTAAAGATTTCTCCCTACGGTCGAAATGACAAAAAGAGGGGTTTTCGTTCAGGCACTATCTATTGATTTTAATTCCTCAATCCCTCAATTCCTCAATTATTTTTATTTAAGGAAAAAATCATGGAAAACATTCAGTTATTAGAAAGACTTTTATATAGCTGCTTCCAAAACAGCAAGATCGGACATCTTGCAAAGGGCATTGTTCATAACTTAAACGGTCCTATACAGATCCTCTCCATGCATATTGAAATGTTAAAAATGGATATTGCAAAAGATTTGAAGATCACTGAATCTACCCTTGCCCTCAGCCTGCCGGATACTGCCGCCAACCAGTTGAAGGAGCTTGCGGACAATTTACAGAAGAGAGCGGAACGATTCTCGCAGATGGAAGAGGCTCTGTCTCGCATGGAAAACATGGTCAACGTGATTACCAATAGAAGCCAAGATGGAGAAAATGGGCAAATGCCTTTAATTCTTAACCAGGTACTTGAAGAAGAACTGGATTTTTGGAATGCAGACCTTTTTTTCAAGCATCAGGTAGAAAAACAGTTGGCTTTGCCCACTATCCCGACTTTGATTGTAATTAATGAAGCATACCTTCGTGATTTGATTGACGGCTTGTTAGATGCTTGCATAAAACAAATGCGAGAAACCGAAGAACGTAATTTAAAAATAACATTGGGCCAAAAAGATGAGGCTACGTGGTCTTTAGAATTTGAACATACAGGCAATGCTTTCCCATCCGACTGGGATCAAGATGTCAGCAAGTATTCGCCGGAATCAAATGAAAATACACAGAAGACCTCTGACTATCTTTTCCTTATCCTGGCCCTCAATCTAGCAAAGGTCAGGGCAGATCAAATTGGAGGGACGCTGGAAATAGAACCACAGAAGGCTTCTTGTCTTATACCAAATGAAAAACAAAGGCTTGACCGTATGTAGTGTAGTTTAGTGCCTGAACGAAAACCCCTCTTTTTGTCATTTCGACCGTAGGGAGAAATCTTTAATGCCTGTATTTTCAGTACGATAAGATTTCTCGCTTTGCTCGAAATGACAGTTTTGGTTAGTTT
>QNAY01000255.1 GCA_003645605.1 Thermodesulfobacteriota bacterium | reverse complement strand
CTAACCAAAACTGTCATTTCGAGCAAAGCGAGAAATCTTATCGTACTGAAAATACAGGCATTAAAGATTTCTCCCTACGGTCGAAATGACAAAAAGAGGGGTTTTCGTTCAGGCACTAGTTAGATAAAAAAATTGAAGCAACCGAAGACAAGGTATTTTAATCGAGTCAGAAATTCGAAATGACCAAAAGGAGAATGGCCGATGGTAGAAGTTAAAAAGATACTGTTTCCTGTAGATTTTTATGAAAGCGCCGTTAAGATTTTGCCTGTTGTGAAGCTTATGGCAGAAAAGATGGGGGCAAAGATAGAGCTTATTCATGTGGTGAAAGGCTCATCGGATTTTGTTGGTTATGAAATGGGCGCCGCCTGGTATTCTAACTTTGAAGACGAACTCATCAAGGGCGGCGAGAAAGCCATGGATAAGTTCGTGGAAGAGAAATTGGCTGGTCTGGTAGTTGACACAACAGTTGCTGTAGGCGATGCGGCGGAAGAGATCATTAAATACGCCGATAAAACAGGGGCGGATATGATCATAATCGGGACCCATGGGAGAAAGGGGCTGGAGAAGATCCTATTTGGCAGCGTAGCATTAGGCGTTGTCAAAGGGGCCCATTGCCCGGTCCTTACTGTCAATCCACATAAGGTGAGCAAGTGATTCCGTGTTGTTGAGCTGTTGAGCTGTTGAGCTTATCAGCTTACGAGCTTATCAGCTCATCAGCTACTATCAAGTGGCAAATTTTAAAGGACTTCCTTGGCCGAAATTTCAACAGATTTTCCCACCACCATTATCACCTCCCACCTCAATGCGGATTTTGATGCCTTGGCATCTTCCCTGGCCGCAAGTAAGCTTTATCCCGGGGCTCAAATCGTGCTGCCCGGTTCCCAGGAGAGGGACCTGCGGGACTTCCTCCTGCTGTCCAGCAGTTATTTCATAAACGTAAGACGTTTAAAAGATCTAGATCTTGACAAGGTCAAGCTTCTGGTAGTTGTAGACACCAGGCAGAAAAGCCGTATTGGTCCTTTGGCTTCGCTTCTGGAAAGGTCTGATGTTGAAGTACATGTATTCGATCATCATCCACCTTCCAGCGGGGACATAAAAGCCTCTAAGACCTTTTTCAGGCCAGTGGGCGCAAACACGACCCTGATGATCCGGCTCCTTAGAGAAAAAGGATTGGATATAAGTCCGGATGAGGCAACTTTTCTGGCAGTGGGTATATATGAAGACACAGGCTCTTTTACTTTCAGCTCTACCACTTCCGAGGATTTGGAGGCTGCTGGCTGGCTGCTTGAGAAAGGGGCCGACCTCAAGACAATCTCCGAACTCCTCGAACACAGGTTCACCCCCGAACATGTAAAGCTTTTAAACGATCTTTTGAACACCGCAGCCACTTATACTATGGCCGGCATCCCTGTCACTTTGGCAAAGACATCATCGCCGACGTATGTGGAAGACTTCGCTGTCCTGGCTCACGAACTAATGGATATGGAGAAACTCCCCGTAATTTTTGCAATAGCGCTTATGGTGGATCAAGTATTGATAGTGGGCCGCAGCCGGGATGAGAGAGTTGACGTAGGGAAAGTGCTGAAGGCAATCGGCGGAGGAGGCCACCCCATGGCTGCATCCGCCACTATAAAGGGGTTGACTCTGGCTGAGGCTGAAGAACGCCTTGTCGCCGAGCTTCACAGGCAGCTCGGAACTGAGCCTAAAGTGAAAGACATCATGTCGTATCCGGTGCTTTCAGTCCTGCCGGACACCACTCTTTTCCAGGTTAATGATAAATTAACGCGCTATGGCATTACTGTTTTGCCTGTGGTCCAAGAAAAAAAGGTCCTGGGTCTTATTTCCCGCAGGACCGTGGAGAAGGCAATATACCATGGTCTTTCAGACCTGCCGGTACGTGAATACATGACTACGGATTTCGAGGTCATATATCTGGAAGACACTCTTGCCAAAGTTCAGGAACTGATTGTCAACCGTCGTCAGCGTTTTGTCCCTGTTGTTGATAAAGGACAGGTAGAAGGAGTAATCACCAGGACGGATCTCCTTCAAATCTTGAGTGGAGATGCTTCAAGAAGACCTGAAGCTTTGCTTTCAGGAAAGGAACAGCGCAAGAACGTTCTATCCTTGTTGAGGGAAAAAATCACTTCCGATATACTTGATTTATTGATGAATGCAGGGGAAGTGGCAGAGGGTGAGGGTTTTCATGTTTGTGTCGCAGGCGGCTTTGTGAGGGACCTGTTATTAAGAAAGCCCAATCTGGATATAGATCTGGTAGTTGAGGGAGATGGAATCGCCTTTGCCAGGGCCTTTGCCGACCGGTTCGGTGCAAGGGTTCGTGCCCACCAGAAATTCGGTACAGCGGTTGTGATCTTCCCTGACGGTTTTAAAGTGGACGTGGCAACAGCCCGGTGGGAATACTACAAGTATCCAGCCGCCATGCCCACAGTAGCCCTTTCGTCCACCAAGTTGGATCTGTTTCGGCGGGATTTTACCATCAACACATTGGCTATTAAGCTAAATCCGAAGGAATTCGGGTTGTTGATAGACTTCTTTGGAGGCCAGAGGGATCTCAAAGACCGTATTATACAGGTCCTCCACAGCCTGAGTTTTGTTGAAGATCCGACAAGAGTCTTCCGGGCAGTCCGCTTTGAGCAACGATACGGTTTTAGAATAGGCAAGCAGACATTGAGGTTGATCAAGAATGCAGTGCGTCTTGACATATTCTCAAGACTTTCCGGAAAGCGTTTACTTACCGAACTCATACTGATATTAAAGGAGCCGGATCCGCGATCTGCCATCAAAAGGCTGTCTGGTCTAAACTTACTAAAAGTGATTCATCAAAGCATTCGATTAGGACCAAAGGAAGAAGGAGTCCTTACACGGTCCTACGATGTCCTGGCATGGTATGATCTGCTCTTTAGATCACAGAAGCCGAGAAAATGGGTGGTTTATCTGCTGGCGCTTTTTGAAGGGCTGAAATTCCAAGACATTCAAGAAGTTGTAGACCGCCTGGGCATTGTTGGCTCAAAGAGGAAAATTTTTATAGAAGGACAAAAAATTGCAAGAAAGGCCCTTGGTCTTCTTTCCCGGCGATCTTTTATGAAGGCCAGTGAGGTCTATTGGCTGTTGAAAGGCCTGGATCTTGACCTTCTCCTCCACATACTTTCAATTACTGAGAACGAAGACGCCCGGCAGGCTATATCCAGGTATATTACAGAACTATATAACGTAAAGCCCCTGCTTACAGGCGATGACTTAAAAAATATGGGCCTGGAGCCAGGCCCTCTTTTCCGAACAATACTCCATCGTCTGCTTGATGCCAGACTGGACGGAGAGGTCAGGTACAGGGAAGACGAGATCAAGTTGGTGAGACGGGAATTTTTGGATCGTTTGGAATTATGAAAAAAGGGTAACCGTTCAGTGCGGCCGGGCAAAGTCGCATATTTCAGCGGATGTGAATCCCGCTCCAGTAAGGCAGGCCAACCACTGGATAGAGGACCCTG